>QIEB01000524.1 GCA_003229495.1 Flammeovirgaceae bacterium | reverse complement strand
CACCGATGCGCGAAATACTATCCGTGAAGCATTTTTCCACCACCTCATCGCTCAATCCCATGATCTCGAATATCTGGGCACCCTGGTATGACTGAAGGGTGGAAATTCCCATTTTGGAGAATATTTTCAACAGGCCGTAGTTCACTCCCTGTATGTACCTGGACAGTGCTTCTTCCTGGTCATTTACCAGAAAATCCTCTTTTGCCATTGCTCTTATGGTCTCAAGACTCAGGTATGGATATACAGCGTTTGCTCCATATCCGATCAAAGTGGCAAAATGATGGGTCTCGATCACTTCCCCCGAGACTATTACTAACCCTACTGAGGCCCTTAATCTGGCATTGATCAAATGATGGTGCACTGCGCCGCTAATTACCAATGATGGAATAGGCGCCATGGTAGGCGACACATCAGAGTCTGAAAGAATTATAATCTTGATCCCATCCCGGGCCGCTTTCTCAGCTTCCCTGCATACCCGATCTATTGCATGTTCCAAGCGGCCAGGTTCGCCGTCGGCGTCGAACAAAGCCTTGATAGTTATACTTTTGAAATTTGGGTGATCGAGTTGTGTCAGCTTACCATAGGTTTCATTGCTTAAAACAGGATGATTTAATTGAATCTCCTGGCAATGTTCAGGCGTTTCTTTTAGGATATTCAAGTTACTGCCCAATTTGGTGAACAGCGACATCACCATTTTTTCCCGTATCGGATCGATAGGAGGATTGCTAACTTGAGCAAATAACTGTTTGAAATAATTGGAGATATGCTGGGTCTTTCCGGATAATACCGCCAATGGTATATCGGCGCCCATGGAACCCAGGGGCTCTGCCGCCTTTTCAACCAAAGGTCTCAAAATAAGATGGAGGTCCTCCTGACTAAACCCAAAAGCCAACTGTTGCTGTAGTAAGTCCTGGGCCCGGTCTTCATGAGATTCCGCAGCCGGTAAATCATCAATGTGCAGTTTATTTTCCTCCAGCCACTGACGGTAAGGCTGTCTGGTACAAATGTCTTTTTTCAGCTCATCATCACTGATGATCCTTCCCTGGGCCAGGTCTGCAACGAACATCTTCCCTGGTTGTAATCTTCCCTTTAGAATAACTTTCGATTCATCTACCGGCAGCGCGCCAGCTTCGGACGCCATAACCAGTTTGTCGTCTGAGGTAAGACAGAATCTTGACGGTCGAAGTCCATTCCGGTCAAGGGTAGCGCCTACTACTTCCCCATCGGTAAAACAAATAGATGCAGGCCCATCCCAGGGCTCCATTAAGGAAGCGTGATATTCATAGAAGGCCTTTTTGTGGTCTTCCATCATATCATTTCCCTGCCAGGCTTCAGGTATCACCATCATCATAGCATGAGGTAGTGAACGCCCCGCCAGCACCAACATTTCAATAATAGCGTCAAGATTAGCAGAATCGGAATGTGCCTTATCGCATACAGGGAGCAGCAATTCGAACTCTTCGGGTGTAAAAAGATCAGACTCAAACAGTGCCTGTTTGGATTTCATCCAGTTTACATTGCCTCTGATGGTATTAATTTCTCCGTTATGGGCTATAAACCGAAACGGCTGCGCCAGCTTCCATTTGGGAAAAGTGTTAGTGCTAAATCTTGAATGTACCAGGGCCAGTGCACTCACGATCCTGTGGTCTCTCAAATCAGGATAATAAACTGGTAGCTGACCAGTCCGAAGCTGCCCCTTATACACCACAGTTTTTGTGGAGAGTGACGCCCAGTAGAACTCATAATTATTTCCCACGATGGCCCGTCCCCTTGAAGTACTTCCTATGCTGTGTGTAGTGTGCATGCGCAAAACAAACAACTTTCTTTCAAGGGTATTCTGGTCTACTGAATCGCGATGCTTGATAAAGATCTGCTCATAGTGTAGTTCAACCGAACAGGCAGTACTGCCAATGGTGCTGTTGTTGACCGGGACCTGACGAAACCCAAGAATCTCTAGTTTCAACCTTTCTGCTACCTCATATAAACGTTGACGACAAGCTTCCCTTACTCGTTGGTTGGTAGGAAAAAAAATCACACCTACACCATAGCTGCCATAGTCCGGAAGTTCGATATGAAGCTTTCGACATTCATCGGCAAAAAATTCGTGTGGTGTTTGAATCAGGATACCTGCACCATCGCCGGTTTCCGGCTCGCAGCCACATGCTCCCCTGTGCTCCATATTTTGAAGCATAACCAGAGCATCTTTAACTACCTGATGAGATTTAACCCCCTTCAAATTGGCCACAAACCCAATTCCACAGGAGTCCCGTTCCATCTCGGGGAGATATAACGATTTGCATTTCCCTTCTTTCATGGTATGTGTTGTAATAGAAAACGGCAACCAGCAACCGTATTTTAAGAATTTGGGTCCCGCCGAACCATAAATTTAGTCATAAATGGATCTTTATTAAAATATTTCGTTTAAACGATTGTCCGGTTTGAAAATATTGAAATTATTCTCGCTCTTTTTAATAAATATTTTAATAAAGTGGCTGTAAAATTACTGATTTTATCAAATTTACAGACAGCTGGATTAGAACCCGGGTTAGATCAAATACTGGAACAGGTCACTGTTTTCATTCAAGTACTCATAATTAAATTTTCGGCTTTTCATACGGTCCAAAAGCGACTGTAGATTTTCTGGTTTTTGTATTTCAATACCTATTAGCGCGGGGCCTTTTTCACGGTTATTCTTTTTGGAGTACTCAAAATGAGTAATATCATCACCAGGTCCCAATACTTCTTCCAGGAAGTCCCTTAGGGCGCCTGCCCG
>QIEB01000202.1 GCA_003229495.1 Flammeovirgaceae bacterium | reverse complement strand
TTGTCATGGATTTCCCCCCGTTCGAAATATTTTTAACATTGCTTTTAAGGTGGAAATACCGGACAAACTGACCACCCTATTCCAATTTAAATTGACCATCTAAACCGGAGCAAAGTGACCACCCCCTTATTGCATCAAAAAAAGAACGTTTCCATATTGTCAGTGAATAACAAAATTATACAATTTTCTGGTTTACCAATTTTCTTTTTCTTCTCATTGATTCACCACCTAATTCTATGCGATGAGATTGATGTATTAACCTGTCCAGGATTGCATCAGCGATGGTCTTTTCGCCAATAATATCATACCAACCCTGGACAGGTATTTGAGAAGTTATTATAATAGATCCCTTGTTATGCCTGTCTTCCATGATCTCTAATAATGCTATCCTGTTTTGACTATCCAAAAGCTGGAGGCCAAAATCATCCAGGACAATCAGATGCTGCCTTTCTATTTTAGCCAACTCTTTTAAGTATGAGCCATCAGCTTTAGCCATTTTTAACTTTGAGAATAGTTTAGTTGTATTAAAATACATCACTCTGTTTCCTTCAATACATGCCTGATAACCCAAGGCAGTAGCCAAATAACTTTTGCCAACACCTGTGCTGCCGGTTATGATTATATTTTCATTTTGTTCAATAAAACCACATTCGGCTAGTCGTAGTAATGTGTTCTTATCAATATTTCTTGTTTCCTCATAAATGATATTTTCTATGGATGATTTATAATGGAACCGGGCATTTTTTATTGCCCTTTCAATTTTCCGTGTTTTTCGGTCATCCCATTCAGCTTCAATCATCATGGAAATAAACTGATCTAAGGTATAGTCATCTGTTTTCCCTGTTTCGATAGCTGTATTAAATGTTCCATACATTCCATAGAGCTTCATCTGTTTCATTTTTGTAAGTGTAATTTCATTCATTTTTTTACTTGGTTTTATTTGTAATAATTTTCTCCCCTGATGTTGTGATGATCGGGAAGTTGATGTGTTTCATCTTGTTCATTTGCTATCATATCCAAACCATTTTCCAGTATCCTTTGAATGATTTTGTAGTTATAAATGTTATAATCCAAAGCCCGTTTGCAGGCATTGATCAGCCGCTCATTGCCTACCTTCTTGGCATAGGACAATACGCCCATACAGCTTTTGTATGATTGTTCCGGATGTTGCTTTTTTTCCAGAAGCCGGGTTATAAATTCCTTGACATTTTCATCAATCGATGCTCCCCAGTTAATGAAGCGCTGTGGTGTCCACTCTGTGATGAACTGGTGCGTGCTTGCCAGATGTTCCTTTAAGGTTGTATAATTAAATGGATTTAAACTCCTTTTATGAAGTGCTATACGGTTGTATTTGTAATACACTTCCACAGTGCTTTCAGTATACATGATTTTAACCTTTTTGCGGATATAGGAGAATGGGACAGAGTAGTAATGCTTATCCTTGCTTAGAAGTACATGACCATTTTGCATCACCGTGGCAAAAGCCAATTGCTTAACCTGGAAACGATTTTGTGGAAGCGGAGATAATTTATCCTGTTCCACTTCCTCAAATAGCTGAAGGCGGGAGCTTGGCCGTCCGGTAAGCTTTTTATTATTGTGGGTCTTCAGCTCTTCCCAGATAGCTTTATTCAGGTCTTTAAGCTCATGGAAAATCTCATCCCTAAGGACCGAATAGATCCTCTGATAGAGGATCTTAACCGCGCCCTCAACCAATGATTTATCCCTGGGCTTGTAGGCTCTTGCAGGAAGAATGGTAGTTTCATAATGGTCTGCAAAGTCAAGGAAGGTTTCGTTTAAGGTGGGTTCATACCGGCTACTTTTAGTGACGGCTGATTTTAGGTTGTCTGGTACAATAGCTGCAGGAACTCCTTTGAAATAGTGCATGGCATTTTCAACCGATACAATAAAATCCTCTTTCTTTTGACTTGCCGAAGCCTCAGCATAGGTATATTGACTTGCTCCCAGAATGGCAACAAAAAATTCTGCCTCAATGATCTGGCCAGTGTTTTTATCGATCAATGCCAGGGTCTTGCCGGCATAGTCAATAAACATCTTGTCCCCGGCCTTGTGGTTCATGTGCATTACCGGATTTACCTTCCTGGACCATCGTAGATAATGTTCACCAAACTGGCTGCTCTTTAGGCCATCAGTGTGTTTCTGATAGTACTCCTCCCACATAAACTGTTTGGTGACGCCGGTTTTCTTAAGCTCACGTTCCATATATGGAAAGAAATCATAAACAGCTTTCAGCCTTGAGGAAGGATTTACTGTCTTATTGTTGATGAAAAATTCTTCCAGTTCAGCATCACTCTTCTGGTTTATATCTTCAATACTCAGATTGAGCAATTGATATAATGCAATATACTTTTTAACCGTATTTCTTGATAGCGATAAATATTTGCTTATAAAAACCTTGCTCTTGCCTTGATGATGTAATGTGATTACTTTTCTTACTTTTCTCATGTCGATTATTTTATTGGCCATATCTCATACATTTTTTAAATGAATGCATGAAAATACAGCTTCGACAATATGAAAAATATCCTTTTTTAGGGGGTGGTCAATATAGACCGGTAAAGGGTGGTCACTTTACTCCGGAATGGGGTGGTCAGTTTCAACCGGTACCCCTGGTCACTTTGCTCCGGTTTTGGGTGGTCAATTTCACCGGTTTTTCCAGTTCAGTTCTGGGACCAAGTTGGATTTTCATCACAAACCAGACTTGAAAGAGCTGTCCCTGATTCTTTCGAAATGTTGAGTCTGACTTCGCACCGCCGTTATTTTTTTTACCTT
>QIEB01000073.1 GCA_003229495.1 Flammeovirgaceae bacterium | reverse complement strand
ATGTCAAACCAACGGTGAGGCTCTAATGCCAATTCCACGCGCTTTTCTTGTTGAAGGTCGGCCATGGTAGCGGTGCCAAACAACGGAGTTAGCCCTGCACGTTGCCTGATATCATTGATCTGGGTGGTGGCATCACCATCTCTACCCGACATAAGCAAAGCTTCTGCATACAATAATTTTAACTCGCCAAACCGGAACCAGCGTTCATTGTTAAAATCAGCTTGATTGTTAGGCGAATGATTTGCAGATACGGTATTTCTAGGGCCTCGATATTTCTTCAAGGTTAGGCCTGTAGAAGACCAATTTTCATCATACGGCAACCCATCGCCGGGGAACGTATAATACATATCTCCGGCTTCATATAAAGTGACTTCTTTACGCAAATCCCCAGGTTCGAAGGCATTTCGAAGATCATCAGTAGGCGCCCACCAACCAACTTTACCCCCGGGGGCTCCATTGCCAGCATCCCAATACCAACCACGTGCCGTACCTTGTGAAGCTTTAAAATTCTCGGAGTGGGTATCATCAAATACCCATAAATTGTCATCCGAAAAGGGGCCTCCATACTGTACTTCAAATATAGACTCTGCATTGTTCTCATTGTCGAAAGCAAACACTTCTTCAAAATCCGCCATTAACGAATATGGGCCAGAGGTGATGATCACTTCAAACGCAGTAATAGCTCCTGCCCAATCCTCTTGCCAAACATTCACCTTACCTATGTAGGACCTGGCAGCCCAAGCGGTAGCCCTTCCTGCATTTGCGCTACCCCAATCTTCTGGCAAATTATTTGCCGCGGTATTAAAATCCGATAGTATAGCCACGTATAATTGCTCCTGGGTAGCATTCGGCAACGCTTGATCTTGAAGATCTTTCCTCACTTCGATAGCCAGCGGAGGGGTTCCAAACAGTTTCAAAGCCTGGAAATGGAGCCAGGCGCGTAAGAATTTTGCCTCACCCTCAAAACTAGATTTTTCCTCAGCTGTCAGCTCATTCTCGCCGTCCAAGTTCTCTAAGACTATGTTGGCCCGTAGGATCCCCTCGTAAATTTGAGTATAGACTGCCCCATAGGGTATATCACTAGCCCGGATAAACAAATTGTCCACGTCGCGGGATATTCCATCTGAATTTACCGCATCAGCAGCTACATCATCTGTTATGGTCATAGAAATTTTCCAAAACTCACCCCGTTCGGATAAGGTCTCAGTACTGGTGCCCCAAAAATCCTGGATGGAAGAATAAGCTGCAAAAATTGCGCCGTCAAAATCCAAAGCGGTCTTGTAAAAAGTGGCGGTGGTAACCTTATCCAGAGGAAGTAAATCCAAGTCATTACAAGCATTGAAAGCCAAGAAAACCACTAGTAGACTAAATATCTTTTTCATGGTGCTTAATTTATTTTTATAATTATTCTTTTTCATCATTCGTTTTTTTTAAAAGGTGATCTGCCATCCGAATTGCCATATTACCGGCTGAGGAGATGCCCCTCCATCTTGACCGGTGGCTAAAGGAAATTCCCCTTTTTGGAAACTTTGCGCACGGCCTACTTCAGGATCAAAACCCGAATAGTTAGTAAATGTGGCTAAATTTTGTACACCTATGTAGGCCCTGATATTTGAAACAAAATCCATCCGACTTATAAGAGACATAGGTACCGTATAACCCAATTGTAAATTTTTTATCCTCATGTAGCCCGCATCCTCAATCCATCGGTCGGAATATCTTTGATTACCGTTAGGATCGCTTTCTGTCAGCCTGGGTATACTATTACTGGTACCAGCTCCTGTCCATCTGTTCAATACAGAACTTGAGAAGTTTTGATTACCAGCTAATGCCTCCAGTTGACGGCGACCCTGGTTATAAACCTGACGGTCTCCCAAGCCCTGGAAGAACACAAAAAAGTCAAATCCTTTATAACCTACATCGAATTGAAATCCATAGAAAAACCCGGGGATTGGACTACCTAAAACTGTGCGATCATCAGCGTTTACCACACCGTCTCCATTTATATCCACAAAACGAACATCACCGGGCGCCTGTGCGCTGGAAAAAGCGTCTGGTATGGCAGCATTCACCTCCTCGGGAGTCTGGTATAGTCCATTGGTTTTATAGCCATAAAAATGGCCAACAGACTCACCTACGGTTGTTCTATGGGTTTGTCCACCCGCGATGCCGGTTACAATACTGTTAACCTCTCCCAGATCAAGTACTTCATTATTAACCGTAGTGATATTTCCTGAAATACCATAGGTGAAGTCTCCGGCCCTATTGCGATAACTGGCAGACAGTTCAATACCGGTATTCCTGATCTCACCTACATTGGCGTCCGCCGGCAAGAAGTATCCGGACACATATGGCAGTGGCAAACCAATCAAGACATCTTCGGATCTCTTATTATAATAATCAAAAGTTACATCGACTTTTCCTTCCAGCAAACTAGCATCGAATCCTATATCAAACTGGGTGCTGGTTTCCCATTTTAAGGCTTCGTTGGCAAAGTTAACCGGAGCGGGTCCACGGCTAACAACCTGGCCATCGCCCACTATGTAGAATATAGTGGATTGCAAGGCGCTTAGAAAAGCGAAATTGACTCCGGTAAATTGGTTTCCGGATTGTCCCCAACCTGCCCTGATCTTCAGGTCATCAATAAAGCCTCCATCCGGGAAAAAATCTTCCTCACTTAATCTCCATCCTGCAGAACCCGAAGAAAACATCACTTCGATTGTCTTCTGCAAAACGTGAAGTAGCATCCCGGCGAACATTCACCGTGGCCAAATACTTATTACCAAAGGCATAATTTACCCTACCCAGAATGCCCTTTAAAGACCATAAGTCGGCCTCATTAGCCGCTGCTACAGCAGTTCCTGTGGAAGGGAAATTAGGATTGAAGAGGTTTCTCCCCTGTATTCTCACTTTGTCAAATTGAAAGTTGGTTTCTTCATATCCAAACAAAGCAGTCACATTGTGTTCGCCAAAACTCCTGGTGTAGGTTAAGGTATTGGTCCAGTTGGTAGTAAGTTCCGTGGGTCTGGAATTAATTCCCAGAGACTGTGAAACACTTGTTCCATCGAAGGAAACCTCTGATTGTAGCAGATTTGCATCACCTGCATTATAATCTATACCCCCGGACATTCTAAATTTCAAGCCCTCCATGATCTCAAACTCTCCGTAAATATTTCCAAGAATTTTGGTGTTTTCAATAGTAGTTTTATTTACTCGGGTATCTGTTCTGAATACAGTATTCAAACCAAAACCATCGCCACGGGTAGAGGGATTCTCCTGATTATATCCAAAGGGTCCATTGGGATCGAATACCTGAAAATATGGAGCGTTTTGAGCAGAATTAAAAGCAGCAGCACAACAATCACCCACACCTTCTGATTGTGTCAGCCGATTAGTATAACTGATCAAGATGGACTCTCCCATTTTAAAACGTTTTCCAGCTTTAGCATCACTATTTACTTTTACTGAGTATCTTTCAAAGTCCTGCCCTCGCTCAATCCCTTCATTACTCTGATAGCCTCCGGAAATTAAAAAGTTCACGTTTTCATTTCCTCCGCTGACGGAAATGTTATGACTTTGCATAGGTGCACTCCTGAAGATCTGATCCTGCCAGTTAACCTGAGGTAAACTTTGAAATTGAGTTAAATCACGACCCAACTGACCTTGAATATCTATGTATTGGTCCTTATTTAGTACGCTGAGCCGTTGGTCAACACTAGCGGAGCCTATATATCCATCGTAACTTACCCTAGCTCTTCCCTGCTTGCCTCTTTTGGTGGTGACAATGATCACTCCGTTGGCAGCTCTTGATCCATAAATTGCCGCTGCAGAAGCATCTTTCAATACGTCTATGGATGCAATATCATTGGGGTTAATACCCGCTAGTGGGTTTGAATCAGTGGTAGATGAAGTATTTACGGTGACGTTGGTGGTTTGAACAATGGGCACTCCATCAATCACCCATAACGGTTGATTATTTCCTATGGTACC
>QIEB01000346.1 GCA_003229495.1 Flammeovirgaceae bacterium | reverse complement strand
TATGGGTTTGAAAACGGAGCTATTGACGAGGTTAGGGTATATAACCGGGAGCTGAGTCCGCTGGAGGTCAGGGCGCTGGCTGTACCGTCAAAGATGGAATTATCCGGATCTGATTTTAGCATTCAGGAGCTTCGGCAGTATTACTTGTACCATGTAGACAGCAGTCGGCATGACCTGGCAAAAGAGCTTGACAGCATAAGAAGCATTTACCTGGAACTTCCCTATATCATGATCATGGAAGAAATGGACACCCCACGCGCTACTTTTGTGCTTGATCGCGGCGTATATGATGCTCCCAATGAAGAAGTCACTGCAGGTACTCCCTCAAGCATCTTGCCTTTCCCCAAAGAGTATCCAGGAAATCGACTGGGTTTGGCGAAATGGCTGACTCACCCCGATCATCCATTGACAACCCGGGTGGCGGTCAACCGGTTTTGGCAGATGTTGTTTGGCCGGGGCTTGGTAAATACCCCTGAGGACTTTGGTAATCAGGGTGACCTGCCTTCTCATCCGGAATTGCTCGATTGGCTGGCAGTCAGTTTTATGGAAAATGACTGGGACGTGAAGGCCATTATTAAGCAAATGGCGCTTTCTGCCACCTACCAACAGTCAGCCCTTCTGACGGAGGAAAAACAACGCGTTGATCCCGATAATATATTATTGTCACGCGGCCCTTATCAGCGGTTAAACGCCGAGATGTTACGGGACCAGGCCCTTTTGGCTAGTGGTTTGCTGATTGATAAAATTGGCGGCAAGTGGGTAAAGCCCTATCAACCGCCGGGAATATGGAAAGAATTGGCCAACCAGATCGGTGAAAATAAATACCGGCCAGGTAAAGGCCAAGACTTATATCGACGCAGCTTATACAGCTATTGGAAAAGAACTATTCCTCCACCGGGAATGCTGACTTTTGACGCTTCCGAACGGGCGGTTTGTGTGCTGAAACGTCAGAGCACCAGTACACCGCTTCAGGCATTGGTTTTGTTAAACGACCCTCAATTCACTGAGGCTTCCCGGGTGTTGGCCCAATCCGTAATGAAGGACCCTGCCGATGGAGAGAAGGTTTGGATTCCACAGGTATTTCAACGGTTGACCTCCCGCTACCCTAGCCAAGAGGAACTTGAAAATTTGGTATTGCTTTTTGAAGAGGAGAGAGGGAATTACCAGAACAATCCCGAAGCAGCTTTAGCGCTATTATCGGTGGGGGATGCCCCTCTGAACAGTAAATTGCCTATCCCGGAATTGGCCGCATTAACCGTGGTGACCAATGTTATCTTAAACCTCGATGAAGCCAAGATGAAATCTTAACCCCTAAAATGAGCCAGAATTGATATGTTGACCTACCATGACATCGAACACCAGAGAGCGCTTCAAATAAACCGCCGTCATTTCTTGTCCCAATTAGGGATGGGAATTGGTGGAGCAGCGTTGACCACTCTGTTGCCCGGTTGTGGCCAGGGTATAGCCACCAATCCAATGGATGGTATCAGCAATAGCCTGCTGGGGCACCCACACTTTGCGCCCAAAGCAAAAAGAGTGATTTATCTGTTCCAGAGCGGGAGCCCTTCACAAATGGATCTGTTTGATTTCAAACCACGGATGAAGGAAATGCACGGCCAGGAGTTACCGGATTCAGTGCGTGATGGCCAACGCCTCACCGGCATGACCTCCAATCAGACTACTTTCCCGTTGGTGAATTCTTTTTTCGAGTTTCAGCAATACGGTCAAAGCGGTGCCTGGGTGAGTGATTTGATGCCCCACACTGCCAAAATAGTTGATGAGTTATGTTTCATCAAATCCATGCACACGGAAGCGATTAATCATGATCCTGCCATAACTTTTTTTCAGACCGGGTCACAGCAACCGGGCCGGCCAAGTATTGGCTCCTGGTTGTCTTACGGCCTGGGAAGTGATAATAAAAATTTGCCCACCTTCATGGTATTGCTCTCCCGGGGCCTGATTCGCCCTCAGCCTATCTATTCTCGCTTGTGGGGTAACGGCTTTTTAGCATCGATGCACCAGGGAGTACAGCTGAGATCAGGTAAAGATCCCGTATTGTATCTGAATAACCCGCCAGGTATCCAACCCCAAAATAGACGCAATGCATTGGATCATCTGGCACAGTTGAATGCCATCCGCGAAAATGAGTTTGGGGATCCGGAGATTTCTTCGCGAATTGTTCAGTATGAAATGGCCTACCGCATGCAAACTTCGGTGCCGGAGGTGATGGATCTCTCTAATGAGCCAAATGAAATATTTGATCTTTATGGACCTGACGCCCGGCGTCCCGGAACCTTTGCCGCAAATTGTTTACTTGCCCGCCGGTTGGCCGAACGTGACGTTAAATTTATCCAATTGTACCATATGGGATGGGACCATCATGTGGATCTGCCTAAAGATATAATACCGCAGTCAAAAGATACCGACCAGGCCAGTGCCGCACTGATAATGGACCTGAAAAGACGCGGTATGCTGGAGGATACCCTGGTGGTCTGGGGCGGTGAATTCGGTCGGACTATCTATAGCCAGGGAAAACTTACTGCTGATAATTATGGGCGGGACCATCACCCCCGTTGTTTCACTATTTGGATGGCAGGTGGCGGGATAAAGCCAGGTATCACCTATGGACAAACCGATGATTTCAGTTATAATATTGTTAAGGATCCCGTACACGTCCATGATTTTCAGGCGACTTTGTTGCATTTACTGGGTATCAACCATGAGCGTTTGACCTTCAGGCACCAGGGGAGAAGGTACCGGTTGACTGATGTGCACGGCAAGGTAGTGAAGGGTATTTT
>QIEB01000027.1 GCA_003229495.1 Flammeovirgaceae bacterium | reverse complement strand
GAAATGGCATCAGCATCGAAAGCATGCATTGGCTGACCCATTTCATGCATAACATAATTGGTTATATCCACGATGTTGTTTATGGGGGTTAATCCGATGGCTTTTAGTCTATTTTGAAGCCAGATGGGTGAAGGGGAAACCTTAATATTCCGGAAACTTAATCCGGAATAACGGGGGCAAGCCTCTGGATTTTCAACACGAACTCCCACATCAGGATTAGGATTGTCTGGTTCTGGGGGATTCAGTGGCGGCCATTTTAATGGCCGGTTTAAAAGAGCTTTCAGGTCCCGGGCCACACCTATATGCGAAATGGCATCTGATCTGTTCGGGGTGAGTCCAATCTCAATTACCTGGTCTGTAGAGGTCCTAAAATATTCATTTGCAGGGGTTCCAGGCTTTAGATCGGTATCCAAAATCATTATACCCTGGTGACCCGTTCCCAAGCCAATTTCGTCTTCAGCACAGATCATCCCCTCTGAAACAGCGCCACGTATTTTTGCTCGTTTTAGTTTGAAGGGGTGCTCATTTATAGGGTAAATGGTGGTTCCAACAGGTGCTACCACCACCTTTTGCCCTGCTGCCACATTTGGGGCACCGCATACAATTGATAATGGGTGCTTGGCACCCACATCCACCGATGTAATACTCAACCTGTCCGCATCTGGATGCTTTTGACATTCGTTCACAACTCCGATTAGCAATCCCGATAACCCTCCTGTAACCTCTTCAAATTTTGTAATGCCTTCAACCTCCAGGCCAGACATAGTCAATAGGTCAGCAATCTCCTGAATCGGTTCGTTAATTTCAATGTAATCTTTTAACCAGTTAACGGAAACTTTCATATATGATCAGGGTAAATTTCAAGCGGGTAAAATTAAGCATTTCTTCAGGCTATTCGAAATTCTTTTCCCCGGCATTTATGGCCACCGATAACCTGTTCTCTGCTGGTGGAAGAGGGCAGCTGTAATCCGCATTATAAGCACAGTAGGGATTGTAGGCCAGGTTAAAATCGAGGGTGATCCTATTTCTGCTGATGAGTTTTAGGTCAAGATACCGTCCGCCCCCGTAAGTACTTTCTCCATTTGTGATATCTCCAAAGAGGAGAGTCAAGCTTTCATCGCTTTCATCCTGGTCACCCCGTAATAATGTTACTTGGTACTGTTGTCCGGAAAGATCGAAGATAGCATGTGCATATCTAGTGTATTGTCGTACCTCTCCCGTATTGGTAACTATTTCCATTTTGGAATTGTCCGAAATTAGTTCCAGTGAAGCCCTTACTTTAAAAGACCGATCAGGATCAAAATAATCGAATCCTTCAAAACTGGATCTTACCGAATCAGGCAGGGGAGATTGGTCACTGTTTTTCATAAAGTCAAATATTTCATTCCTGTGCTTGAGTACGGTTTCTTCATAGGACAATTTTTCTCCTGAGAAAAACGAGTAAAACAGAATAATTGCCACAACCACTCCACTAGAGATTTTAAAGATCATTTTTACGTCCATTTTCATATTAAACCTTCATCGGCAAAACTAAAATACCCTGAATTGGTGAATATTAAATGATCAACCACCGGAATTTCCATTAATTTACCTGCAGCCACTAATTTTTTGGTCAACCTGATATCAGCTTCGCTGGGATTAAGTTGACCGGAGGGGTGATTGTGGACCAGTACAATAGCACTCGCCAGTTGATGTAAAGCATGTTTAAATATCAATTTCGGGTCTACAAGGGTGCCTGATACTCCCCCTTGGCTGATTTGTTGGGTTTTTATCACCAAATGGGCCCGGTTGAGATAAACAGACCAGAATACCTCCAGTTTTTTATCCAATAATTTGGGCTGCATAAGTTTATAAATGTGTTGTGATCCTCCGATCTTAAATCTGGTGGGGGGAGAATAACCACTTCGTCGTCGACCGAGTTCTATGGCACTCAGGAGTGTTATGGCCTTAGCATTACCTATACCGGGAAACTGAATGAGGTCCTGATATTCCAGGGAACCTAGTTCCTCCAGATTTTGCTCAACAGATAACAGAATTTGCCTGGCTAAATCAACTGCATTGTGCTTACCTGACCCTGACCCAATCAAAGTTGCTATGAGTTCAGTATCTGATAAGTTGCCTGCGCCGATCTTTATTAGCTTCTCTCTGGGTCGATCATCTGATGCCCACTGTGAAATCGGTACTCTTGATAATTCCAAAGTTGGTTTTTTACCCAATTTAATGCCGGGGGGTGTCGAAAAAAAACCTTATCTAAATAAATAGGTAAGGTCGCTGTTTTGATTGATAGTATTTGGCTAAAGATGGTTAACAAACTTTGTCAACTTTGACTTGCTGTTAGCCGCATTATTCTTATGTATTATATTCCTTTTAGCTAGCTTATCAAGCATTGACGAAACGGTTTTCAACAGTACTTCCGCTTCTTTTTTATCCGTGGTGTTGCGTAGCCGCTTTATATGAGTACGTGTAGTTTTAGTCTGATAACGATTCTGGAGTCTTTTAGTTTCGCTAGACCGTATACGCTTCAATGCTGACTTATGATTTGCCATATATTCTTAAAGTTTGGGACTGCAAATGTAGTACTAAAATAATTATTAGCAAAACATGTAATTGAAATCGTGAGAAGCTAATTTTCAGACAATTCGTAATTGTTAATTCGTGATTTCTAATTTCTAATTCGAACTTATCATGATCCATCTGGTCTATCTAGTCTATCTGGTCATGCTACCGCTTATTTCAAGGGAGAAGGAGCATGAAATGTGGGGTTTTAATCCTCATAAATTAATCAATCGACAGGCGAT
>QIEB01000109.1 GCA_003229495.1 Flammeovirgaceae bacterium | reverse complement strand
TTTTCTGAAGATATCATGGAGATACCAGAGGATGAGATTCTAGAAACGAAAGTGGTGTATACTATTGTGGGGGGAAAGGTGTTTGAGCAGATTCTTTAATGGATTATGAATTATGAGTTGGCCTTTGTGGGCCACTTCGGAAGATCTGATTAATAAGCCGGTTTGAAATTTGATCCCTGAAATTTGGTGCTCAATTGGAATTTGTTATCTGGATTTTGGTGCTTGGCGAACGCAGCTGCGCGGTGGTCCACCTGGTCCCATCGTGGCTCCACCCGGGAGGCCCAAAAAGGTATCCAAAAAAATGGGGCAAACTTCGCGATTTTCTTAGGTCAGTAAATATATCACGCCATTCACTAAAAGCTATCTTGAAAGGATTATAGGTATCTATGTTCCTGGTCAAGCCGTAGGTGGGAGTTTCTGCCTCTTCCACGAAGGTCCCGAAAATCCGGTCCCAAATGATCAATATCCCTGCATGATTCCTGTCGAGATACTTTATTTCTGAACCATGATGCACCCGGTGATGACTGGGAGTATTTAACACCAGCTCCAGCAAGTATGGCATCTTACCGATGGTTTCCGTGTGTATCCAAAACTGGTAAATAATATCATTATTGGATGGAAACCCATCAGGGGCATCCAGGCCCAAAACAAAAAGGAACCTGAAAGATTGCCTGTCCAGGTTTGTCTCAAAGCGGTTGACAGGTTATATCGCTGAGAAGAATGATGCACCACGTGCGATGCCCAGAAGTACCGGCATGAGTGGCTGGTGCGATGAAACCAGTAGTAGCTGAAATCGTCCGCAAGTAACAACAGGATCAATACCCACCATATAGAGCCATCAAGTGTAAGTAGACGATACTGATAAATCCACAGGTACACCGCTAAGATCACTCCTTTGGTGGCTAGTCCTACAGTCACGTTCCCAATCCCAATTCCCATGGCCAGACTGCTAAAGGTATCCTTGGTTTCAAAAAGCTCGCGCTTGCTGATGGTGTCAAATATGACTTCGGCCAACAGCAACAACACAAATCCGGGGATCGCCAGGTGAAGTAGATCTGCCATGGTGAGTTACCTGAAACTATAAAACCACTTGCTACCCATTACTCCAATACTTCATAAAGCACTATGGGCTTTGACTTATTCTTTAAGTTCATTTCGCCAATTTCCCGGCATTTAAAGGATTCTTTAATCTTGTTATAAGATAATTCGTTAATTACTATCTGGCCTGCTTCCGCTGCTGCCTGCAATCGTTGAGCTATGTTTACTTCGTCCCCGATGACGGTGTAGTCTAGTCTTCGTAATTGTTGGGAACCTATGTTACCAGATACCATTTCACCGCTATTTATACCTGCGGTTACATTAGGAGTAAATGACCCGTTGCCTGCTAATGATGGCAGGTTTTTAATACCCTCTCTCACTGCCAGAGAAGCATCGATAGCTCTATCAAGGTGATGGTCTCCACGAAATACCGCCATCACGGCGTCTCCGATAAACTTGTCTACATATCCACCTTGCTCAATGATCTCCTTGACCATTACCTCGAAATAACTATTGAGCAAGTTGACCACGGTATCAGCACTAGCAGTTTCACTGATGCTTGTAAAGTCGCAGATATCGATAAAAGTAACAGAAGCCTCTACTGTCTCATTGACCTTGATCTTAGATTCATAATCTTTCCCCCCCATAAAATTCAGCACAGATTCATCCACATACATCTTTAAGATGTTATTTTCCCTGATGGCATCCAGGGTCTCCTTCAATTGGCGCACATAGCTTAGGGTTTTTTCCATAGTAATGGACAGGTCTTTAAAGTCAATGGGCTTGGTAATAAAATCGAAAGCACCATGATTCATGGCTGTCCGTATATTATCCATGTCCCCATAGGCGGAAACCATAACAGATTTAATCAGCGGAGATGATTCACTAAGGTGGCCAAGTAAAGTAAGGCCATCCATTTCTGGCATGTTGATATCACTCAGTACCATATCAACGTCTCCTTCAATTTGGAGGGCGGATAAAGCCTCTTTGCCATTGCCAGCGAAAACGAATTCATATTCATTGGCTCTAATCTCCTTTCTGAACTTTTGCTTGATGAGGATTTCTAAATCAGATTCATCATCGACAACCAATATTTTTGCCATCAGCTTAGGGTCCTTAATTTTTCTTTCAATGCTCCAAAATCAACCGGCTTGGTCAAAAAATCATCAGCGCCAAGTCTCTGGGCGGTGGCGTAATTTTCTTCATCCCCATAAGCGGTAATCATCATCACTACCGGTGGTGGCTCAAGATAGTTACTTTTTATTTTCTCCAATAACTCCAGTCCACTCATACCTGGCATATTAATATCTGACAAGATTAATACGGCTTCATGAATATGGCGGTTAAGATATTTCAGCGCCTCTTCTCCTGAAAAGGCAAAAGCAAAGTCTATTTCCTGATTCTTGATCTCTTTTCTGAATCTTTGTTGAAAGAGGAGTTGTACGTCCTTTTCGTCATCAACTACAAGTATTTTCATTGGCATTTTCTATGTTTTTGGTAATAAAATTGTAAATGTTGACCCTTCACCTTCTTTGCTTTCTACAGTTAATTGACCTGAATGGCCTTTGGTAATAATGTCGTAACTCATGGACAACCCCAGTCCGGTTCCCTCTCCCGAAGCTTTAGTAGTGAAAAATGGTTGAAAGATTTTATCTTTTATAGCATTGGGTATTCCACCGCCGTTATCTGTAACAATTACTTCAATGCTTTTTTCGAAGTCCCTGGTTTGTATGATTACCGTCGGCTGATAGTTCTTAACTTCTTGTTCCCTCTTTTTAGAAACCGCGTGAAAAGCATTTGTGACTAAATTTAGAATCACCCTGCCAATATCCTGAGAAACCACCTTGATCCTAGGCAGTTTTGGATCAAAATCCGTATTATATTGAGCATTAAAACTTTTGTCTTTGGCCCTGAAACCATGATAAGCCAGCCGTAAATATTCATCAGCCAGCGCATTGATATCAGTGGGCTCCTTTTCTCCGGTACTGGTGCGGGAGTGCTGGAGCATACTTTTAACTATGGCTTCAGCCCGCTTGCCATGGTGCATAATTTTATCCTCATTTTCAAGGATGTCTTTGGTGATTGCGTCTATCTCATCTTTGTGGCCTTTTACCTGCGCTTCTTTCAGCTCGTCAATCAATTCCTTATTCACTTCAGAGAAGTTATTGACGAAGTTTAATGGATTCTGGATCTCATGGGCGATCCCGGCGGTGAGTTCACCAAGCGAGGCCATTTTCTCGGAGTGGATGAGTTGATTTTGAGTTGATTTCAGCTTCTCATAGGCTTTTTCGATTTCCTTCGCCTGGACTAGTTCCCGGTCTTTGGTGCGGTCCCGCTCCTTCCTGATCACCCGAGCACTTTGCACACGATGGACCAAGTATACTCCCAGGGCAAAAATGACAATATACAGGGCGTAGGCCCACCAGGTGCGCCACCAGGGAGGTAATATTATGAGGCTGATTTCATGCATCTGATTTTGAATCATCCCTGAACGTGTCGATCTTACCTGAAAAGTATATTTACCAGAAGGAACCTTGTAATAGTTTGCAATAGGTCCATTGTTACTTACCGACCAGAGGTCATCATAAGGAAAGAGCCGGTATTGGAACATGGGATTGGCATTCTGATAATCAAAATCCGTAAATCGAAATCCAAAAGTTTCTGTGGATGCGGGCAATACAATTTCATCCAT
>QIEB01000556.1 GCA_003229495.1 Flammeovirgaceae bacterium | reverse complement strand
AGGAGTTACAGAAACTTTAGTGAAGTCAGTGTTATGGTCCGACGGTTATAAGAATACTATAAAAATCGTTTTCTTTGCGGCATGATCTACTTGTCCGTAGAAGGCCTCGCCAAACAGTTCACAGACCAAATCCTATTTGAAGACCTGAAATTTAGCCTGAGCAAAGGCCATAAAGTTGGCCTGATAGCCAAGAACGGGGCCGGAAAAACCACACTGCTGAACATATTGGCGGGACAGGATACCCCGGATCATGGAACCGTACATTTGGGAAACGGCGTGAAACTAGGCTATCTGGAACAAGAGCCTCAGATGCAGGATTCTATGTCAATTGATGCCTTGATTGAAACGTCGCATACCAACTTACAGCAAGTCATCCGGACCTACCAACATACACTTAAAGCTCAAGCTGAAGATTATACTGAACAAAACCAAAAAGCCTTTGAATTAGCGTCAGCAGAAATGGATGCAGTGAACGCCTGGGATTATCAACGAAGGCTCGAACGATTATTGACAAAATTCAATGTATCCAACCTCAGTCAATCAGTCGGGTCATTGTCCGGTGGAGAAAAGAAAAGATTAGCCATGGCCCTGATGTTATTGGATGACCCCGGTTTGCTTATATTGGACGAGCCCACCAATCATTTGGATGTGGAGATGATTGAATGGCTGGAGAAATTCCTCTCACAATCTTCGGTTACCCTGCTGATGGTCACTCATGATCGTTATTTTTTAGACCGAGTTTGCAATCATATCATAGAACTGGATGAAGGCCACCTGTACCATCACAAAGGCAACTACGGTTACTATTTAGAAAAGAAAGCGGAGCGGGAAGCGGTATTGCAGACAGAAATTGGCAAAGCGGAAAAGCTGATGAAGAAAGAGCTTGAATGGATACGAAGGAGTCCCAAAGCGCGTACCACCAAATCAAAGTCCCGTATAGATGCATTTCACCAGATCAAGAAAAAAGCACTATCCAAAACGGTGAAAGATGAATTGCGGCTGGAAGCTAAACTTTCCCGGGTAGGTGGCAAAATTCTGGAAATGAAAGATGTAGTGAAAAGTTATGGAGATAAGCTGATCATCCAACAGTTTTCACACACCTTTACCAAAGGGGCGCGCATCGGCATAGTGGGCAAGAATGGTGCAGGAAAAAGCACTTTTCTAAATTTACTCAGCGGACAGGTGGCCCCTGATTCCGGCGAAGTAGCTATTGGCGCAACTACTGTATTTGGTTATTACACTCAAACAGGGTTGACTTTGAAAGAGGACAAGCGCATCATCGATGTGTTAATGGACATCGCAGAATTAATCACTCTGGGAGATGGCAGTCAGCTAACCGCTTCACAATTTATGCAATACTTTTTGTTTCCACCAAAGATGCAACGTACCTATTATTCCAAGTTAAGCGGTGGAGAAAAAAGGAGGCTCTATTTGCTTACCATCCTGATCAGGAACCCCAATTTCCTGATCATGGACGAGCCCACTAACGATCTGGATTTGTTGACCCTTAACAAGCTGGAAGAGTTCCTGGAGCGATTCCAAGGATGTTTAATCCTGGTATCTCATGATCGCTATTTCATGGACCAGTTGGTTGATGAATTGATGATCTTCGATGGAAACGGCAACATCAAAAGCGTCTTAGGAACCTATTCAGCCTACCGGAAACGTCAATCGGCCATATTAAAAGCAGCCAAAGAAGAGGTTACACCCAAAACTACCAACGAAACGGTATCAAAGCCAAACTCCTCCTCGGCCAGAAAAAAACTGAGTTATAAAGAAAGTCAGGAGTATGAGGCGCTCGAGCAGGAGATCGAAGGCCTTGAAGAGGAAAAAACAGCCTTGAACCAGGTACTAACACAAGCAGAAAGTGACTTTACCCGGTTACAGGATACCAGCGCCCGGCTGGCCCGGGTAATCAGTCTAATTGATGAGAAGACCTTGCGTTGGATGGAGTTGGATGAGTTAGCTGATTCTGATACTGGCTTTTATTAGATTGAAATAAAAGTCGCTATTGGAAACTCCCCTGTCCCACTTAGAACAACACACAATGTGTAAAAATGCAAAGACGCATTTTACACACGACCGCCATCACCGGTTGATACTACCGGCTCCTTCACAACCCGGTCCTTGATCCACCTTCAAACCTTTGTTTTGCCTCTTCCAGTATACTAACTGTAGCGGTAGCGCCCACCCGGGTCACTCCAAGCGCCCGGACCGCCAACAAGTCCTCAAGAGTCCTCACGCCACCTGCAGCTTTCACCTGGACTACGGGATCAGCATGTTCCCGCATCAATTTCAGGTCTTTATGAGTGGCGCCCTGATAAGAATATCTTCCATCCTCCCCTTTTACGAAACCATAGCCTGTTGATGTTTTAACAAAATCAACGCCTGTGTCGGAGCAGATCTGGCAAAGCTTTATCTTATATTTTTCTTCAGGTAAAAAGTCGTTCTCAAAAATCACCTTCAAAATTGCTCCTTTTTCATGGGTAGCATGGCAAATTGCCACGATTTCATCTGTCAGGTAATCCCAATCTTCCTGCAGAACTTTGCCTATATTAACCACCATATCAATCTCTTTGGCCCCATCCTCACAGGCTTTAACAGTTTCAGCAACCTTAATCTCAATGGCAGAATTACCATGAGGGAATCCTATTACCGTACCAACCAGGACCTCCGTGCCTTCCAGTTCCCTGGCAGCCATAGAAACAGCATATGGTTTTACACAGACAGAAGCTGTATTATACTCTGCTGCGATCTCACAGCCTTTTATCAGGTCAGCATCTGTCATGGTTGGATGCAACAAAGAATGATCGATCATCT
>QIEB01000543.1 GCA_003229495.1 Flammeovirgaceae bacterium | reverse complement strand
AAAACACCATGGATCAAACCCTACACTGATCAGATTATCAAGGACTTCCCTGCTGCCGGAATAAAGAAGGTACTGGCATTTTCACCCTCTTTCATTGCAGATTGCCTGGAAACTAATATTGAAGTAGGAGAAGAGTTTCGAGATATTTTTTTAGCAGCCGGAGGTGAGTACTGGCAACTGGTAGAAAGTCTCAATGATAGCAAGACCTGGGTCCAGTGCCTCAAAGCGTTGGTTTTGAAACATGTTTAGGGTATAGGGCGTGGGAATGGGGGAATAATTGAACATTAGATTAACGAATTGGGAGCTTAGGGCAGATCTGAGATCTCAGATCATCATTTATGCCTTAACCTGATAGAGCTCAGCCACCTTTTGGACCGTGTAATCCACTTCCTCTTCGGTATTGAACTTGCTGAATGAAAATCGTACCGATCCGCGGTCAGGGTCAGCGCCCAGTTCTGTCAACACGTGCGACCCTACGTTGCTGCCACTTGAACAGGCACTACCTCCTGAAGCTGATATACCGCTAATGTCCAGATTAAACAGCAACATTTCATTGTCATCTGCTGGCGGAAGCGATACATTAAGTATGGTATACAAGCTATTGTCAGCACAATCACTTAATCCATTAAACTGCACGCCGGGAATCTTAGACTTTAGTTTTTCGATCATCAGGGTTTTTAGTCCCTGAATATGTTGGTGATGGTCTTCCATGTTCTGGCAGGCAATTTCCATGGCTTTAGCCAATCCCACAATGCCGATCACATTCTCTGTCCCCCCTCGCATGTTTCGCTCCTGAGCTCCACCATGGATGAAAGGGGAAATCTTATGTTCAGCTTTTATATAAAGAAACCCTGCGCCTTTTGGACCATGAAATTTATGGGCAGATCCTACCATACAATGTACATCAATTTCTTGTAGGTCATGGGCATAGTGAGCAATCGCCTGAACAGTATCTGAGTGGAATATACTTTGATGCTCATGGCATATTTCTCCAACCCTTTTGATATCTGTTAAATTGCCAATTTCATTGTTTGCATGCATTAAGGATACCAAAGCAGGGCCATTTATTGTCAACAATTCCTGTAAATGATCAAAGTTTATACTTCCGTTGGGATCCAGATTCACATATTTGATAGTAATGTTATCGGTTCTTTCAAGGTGCTGCAGTGTATGAAGTACGGCGTGATGCTCAATCTTGGAGGTGATCACTTGCTGGAAATTACCCGACTGCAGCGTACACTTTATTGCAGTGTTGTCAGCCTCCGTTCCCCCTGAAGTAAAAAAGATCTCTGCGGGAGAAGTGTTCAGCAAATCGGCAACTTTTTTCCTGGCTTGCTCAATTGCGCTTCGCGCCTGTCGACCATGAGTGTGGATTGATGAGGGGTTTCCATAATGATTCAACATGTAGGGTTTCATGGCCTCGAATACCTCCGGATCTATTGCTGTGGTGGCTGCATTGTCCAAATAAACCTGCATATCTAATGATTGTTGGTAATTATTTCTTTCATATCCGAGATGATCTTGGAACCCAGATACTCAGCAGTAGCCAAAGTATCCGATTCGGTATATATCCGGATAATTGGTTCCGTATTCGATTTTCTAAGATGTACCCATTCTTTATCAAACTCTATCTTTAGGCCGTCCACATCATTAACGGGTTGTCTTTTATACTTTTCCTGTATCTTCTCCAGCAACTGATCAACATCAATGTCTTCTGTCAACTCAATTTTCTGTTTGGATATATAATAATTGGGGTAAGAAGCTCGAAGTCTGGAAACAGGCTTTCCGAATTTGGCCAATTTTGTCAGGAACAGGGCGATACCAACCAAAGCATCCCGGCCAAAGTGTAATTCAGGGTATATAATCCCTCCATTACCCTCCCCACCAATTACCGCCTGGTGCTTCTTCATTTGTTTCACTACATGTACCTCCCCAACGGCTGAAGCATGGTAGCTCCCGCCATGTTTTTCCGTAATGTCTTTCAAAGCTCTGGTAGAAGAAAGGTTGGATACTGTGGTGCCGCCTGGATGGTTCTCTAAAATATAGTCGGCCACCGCCACCAGTGTATATTCTTCACCGAATGGTTCTCCATTCTCTTGAATAAATGCCAACCGGTCTACATCGGGGTCCACCACAATACCCAGATCAAAATGACCTTTTTCGACTTCACTGGAAAACTCGCGAAGGTTTTCTGGTATCGGCTCTGGATTCCTGGAGAACTTGCCATTTGGTTCACAATGATACTGCTCGATCTGGGTGACCCCCAGGGTTTGTAGCAATAAAGGCAATGCGATACCTCCTGAGGAATTCACCGCATCCACTGCAATACGAAAATTGCGCTCTTTAATTAATTCAATATCTACTAAAGGCAAATCGACAATCTTTTGTATGTGCTTGAGTAAATAGGATTGGTCCTCATCATAGCTACCTAAATTTTTCAATGAGGCAAATTCAAACTCCGCTCTTTCTGCAAAATCCAGGATCTTCTCACCATCCTCCTGGGATAGAAATTCTCCCTGATGATTCAGCAGTTTCAAGGCATTCCATTCCACAGGATTGTGACTAGCAGTAATTATTATCCCGCCTGCGGCATTTTCATCTGGCACAGCTAACTCAACGGTGGGAGTGGTAGTAAGACCCAGATCAACCACATCAATACCCATTCCTTGCAAGGCGGAACAGACCAATTGAGACACCAACTTCCCCGTTGGTCTGGCATCTCCCATTGAGCAAATGCTGCAGTATATTTTATGATATCAGGTGGGGTCAAGCCCTCCCCTGGCAAACCGCCAGTGGTACCCCTGATGCCGGATATTGAGATAATTAATGTCACGAGTTTAAAGTCCAGTTGAGGTCTGCAATTTAGGTAAAATGCAGATATTTATTGCCAACAGTCAGCATTTGAAGATGTAGAAATGTTACTTAAACCTGGAAAGCACCTTGTCAACTTCCGATTCGGGATTAGCACAGGGATCACCCGGAGTAACTTTTTTACCGCAATAGCCACATGTTTCACCCTCTTTGTTTAAAAAAGGGCTTTGAGAGGCACATGTGCCCTTGAATTCCCCCCCTTTAACCAGCAGTAGGCGTACCGACATTAGGATGAAAAATAAGGCCACTATACCGATGGCTAATAATACGGTGGTCATAATTGATTTATTTTGCATAAAGTTAGGGTATTTTAATAACTTTCAGACATTTGGAAAGTGTGGTAAACTGAAATGAGCGATCTCAAAACATCCAACGATCCCTTGAGGCCTAAAAAAATACAGGCCTTCGACCGGTTGTTGACAATTATGGACGAACTGAGGGAAAACTGCCCCTGGGATCGAAAACAGACCTTTCGAAGCTTGCGCCACCTCACCATCGAGGAAACCTATGAACTTTCGGATGCAATTTTAGAAAACGACCCGGAGGAAATAAAAAAAGAGCTGGGGGATATTTTCTTGCATATAATTTTCTACGCCAGAATCGCCTCTGAAAGCAAAGATTTCCATATTGGAGATGTACTTAATACCGTGGCAAAAAAGCTTATCCGCAGGCATCCACATATCTACGGAGACCTGGAGGTACATGATGACGAAGAAGTAAAACGAAACTGGGAACAGATCAAGTTGAGAGAAAACGGCAATAAATCTGTTTTGGGGGGAGTCCCCAAATCACTGCCGGCAGTGGTAAAAGCCATGAGGATACAGGAAAAAGCCCGGGGAGTTGGTTTCGATTGGGATAACAAAGATCAGGTCTGGGATAAAGTACAGGAAGAAATGAATGAGTTTATGGAGGCCAG
>QIEB01000413.1 GCA_003229495.1 Flammeovirgaceae bacterium | reverse complement strand
GCATCCGACAGCCCTTTGCCTATGGCATTAAGACAAGTGGTTGGTGAAAGTCATTTCCTATTTCATCTCCTGATCACTATTGGATTAGTAGGTTTACTGGCATCTTTTCACGGTATTATTCTGGCAGCTGGCAGGGCCACTCTTGAGTTTGGGCGGGTTGGTTTCGCCCCCAAAGGACTAGGTAAAGTACACCCAAAGTTTAGGACCCCTGCCAATGCTCTGGTCTTTAACATGGCCATTGGAATTATTGCTTTGCTGACAGGCAAAACCGGCGAAATTATTACTATTGCCTGTTTTGGTGCTCTGACATTGTATATCGTGGCAATGTTGTCTCTTTTCGCCCTACGAAGGAAATCACCAGAATTGGAACGACCATTTAAAGTCCCGTTCTATCCTTGGTTTCCAGCAATAGCATTGGTCATCGCATCAATTGCTCTGGTGGCCATGACTGTTTATAACCCTTGGTTGGCACTTATATATGTGGGTATGCTGGCTGGGGCTTATTTATACTTTCTCTTTTTTGTTAAACCGGGCGGTGATCATAGACTTAGGCCCGCCGAGCCTGAAAATAATCTTGAGTAGTGCTAGCATGGAAAATTTTGGTAATATTAAGTAATACAGAAATTCTATAAAAAGTAGCTCATGAAGAACAACTCCGAAAAGTCAGTGGAGGAGGCAATAAATTCCATCAAAAAAAGCCCCTCCATAAAAGTAAAACTTGCGGTTACGGACATTGATGGTATCTTAAGAGGTAAGGTAGTGAGTAAGGAAAAGTTTCTGTCAATAGCTGAAGCCGGATTTGGATTTTGCGACGTAGTATTTGGCTGGGATTCCGGAGATGCAGCTTACGATAATTCAAAGTTCACCGGATGGCATACCGGGTATCCTGATGCACAGGCTTGTTTGGACCTTCTGACTTATAGGAAAATACCCTGGGAAAAGGAAATGCCTTTGGTGCTGGCAGATTTTTGTGATGATTCCGGCAGCCCTCTGCATGTATGCCCCCGTGGTTTACTTAAGAACATCCGGGAGGCCTGTCTGGTGTCGGGAATACAACCGGTATTTTCTCAAGAATTTGAGTGGTTCAATTTTCAGGAAACGCCTCAGGAATTATATGATAAACAGTTTACCAATATCCGGCCACTCACTCCGGGGATGTTTGGCTACAGTGTGCTCAGAGGCTCAATGAAAAGTGATTATTTCAATGATCTTTTTGACCTTCTAAATAAGTTTGATATTCCACTGGAAGGGCTCCACACTGAGACAGGGCCGGGTGTATATGAAGCGGCAATTTCCTATTCTGAGGTGGTAGAAGCAGCTGATCGAGCCACCTTATTTAAAACCGGCGTTAAGGAGATTGCCTATCGACACAGTATTATGGCCAGTTTCATGGCCAAATGGAATGAAAACTATCCTGGTTGCAGTGGTCATATCCATCAAAGTTTGTGGGATATGGATTTAAAAAGAAATCTGTTCTATGATCCGGACCAAGGGCATAAGATGAGCCCTTTAATGAGACACTATATTGCTGGTCAATTACACTGTATGCCTCATATTCTGCCTATGTATGCACCCAATATAAACAGTTATAAACGACTGGTAGCGGGGGCCTGGGCACCTACCACTTTGACCTGGGGACTGGACAACCGGACCACTGCATTACGGGTGATAGCCGGAAATTCAAACTCGACCCGACTTGAAACCCGGGTGTGTGGTTCAGATGCCAATCCATATCTGGCTATGTCTGCTGCATTGGCCTCCGGTTTGTATGGAATAAGTAAGAAGTTGAGTTTGGAGCAAGATCCAACCATTGGTAATGGCTATGAGGACACCCAACACGGAATACTGCCCTCCTCCTTGCTTGAAGCTACTAAACTGATGCAAGAATCCGATATTGCCAAGGAATTGTTTGGGGCTGAATTTGTTGATCATTTTGTTCAGTCACGGATTTGGGAATGCCGTCAATTTGCACCTGCAGTGACTGACTGGGAATTGAAAAGGTATTTTGAGGTAATCTAATGATAAACAACTTTAGTTTCCCTACTAACATAAGCTTTGGACCCGGAGCGCTTTCCCTATTACCAGCATATCTCCGGGAGAATTCTTTAAAAAAGCCTTTGGTGGTAACAGATGAGGTAGTAAAAGAATTGCCATTTTTTAAAAAGATTATCAATCAATTGAAACAAGGGGGATTGGATCCTCTGGTTTATTCTGATATTCACAAAAACCCAGTAAAGACTGACGTGCTGAAAGGAAAACAGGCCTATGGACATGGAAGAGATTGTCTGGTGGGGTTGGGTGGTGGAGCGGCCCTGGACGTAGCCAGGGCCATTGCACTTAGTATCAATCATAACCGGGACCTGTTTGACTATGATGAGCTAACCGGGGGAACCAGCCTTATTACGGAACCAATTCCGCATTTTGTTACCGTTCCTACAACATCAGGTACTGGTAGTGAGGTAGGACGGGCAGCCATCATATCTGAAGATGGATCAAAAAAAAAGCGGATACTGTTTCATCCGGATTTAATGGCGAAACAGGTTTTTGCAGACCCAGAGTTAACTTATGATCTGCCACCCAATATAACCGCCGCTACCGGTATGGACGCCCTTACCCATCACATGGAAGCATTTCTCGCAAAAGGTTTTAATCCCATGTGTGATGGAATTGCGCTTGAAGGCATACAACTCATATGGGGCTCATTGGAGCAGGCAGTAGTTCGTCCCGACCAACATTCGCGTATCCAAATGTAATGGGGGCAGTGGCTTTTCAGAAAGGCCTGGGGATCGTACATTCATTGTCCCACCCGTTGTCTACCCTGTTGGATTTACATCATGGTCTGGCCAACGCTGTCAACTTACCATTCGGACTGGAATTCAACTATCCTGAATGTAAGGATCGATTTAATAAGATGGCCTCTCAAATGGACATTGGCAGGGGTGATGAGGTACCGAAGGCTTTGATGGAAATGAATCAGCGCCTGGCTTTACCCCTGAATTTAAAACAGTGTGGGGTTGAACCAGGCCATATTGATGAACTTTCCAGGCTGGCAGCAGAGGATTTTTGTCTGCCATCAAACCCCAGAGAAGCCAGAATAGATGATCTGAAAGCAGTTTATCAGAAGGCTTTGGGATGAAAAAAATTGGAGTATCTGCCTGTTTTATCTATCCTGACCTTAAACGTCAGGTTTTCGGCCCAAAAACACTTAATTATTTAGAACAGGATATGGCTCAATACCTCTACCGTTTTGGGGCCTATCCGGTACTCATTCCCAATCTAGGGCCAAAAGAATTACCTCAATTCCTGGCTGATTTTGATGGTTTTGTTTTTCAAGGAGGGACAGATATTTCACCATTTACCTATGGAGAAGGGCCGATACCTAATAGTAAATGGCCAGGGGATCCACTTAGAGATGATTATGAAATGAAAGTCCTGAATTTTGCCATTAAAAAAGAGAAACCGATATTGGGTATTTGTAGGGGCCTGCAGTTGTTGAATGTGTATTTTGGAGGCTCTTTGTATCAAGACCTGGAAACTCAGTTTTCTGACCAGGTCCGACACAGAGATGCAATTGACTATGATAAGGTAAAACATCAGGTGGTTTTTCCCGAGGGAGGATTAATGAGTAAAATTCACCGCCAAGCTGAGGAATATTGGGTTAACAGCGTACATCATCAGGGGATCAAAGAACTAGGTAGTGACCTCGAAGTAAGTGCCTACAGTAAAGAGGATCAATTAGTGGAGGCGTTCCATTGGACCCTGGCCGCTCCGGGTAAAGTAATGGGGGTGCAATGGCATCCGGAATTTTTTAAGAACTATCCAAGTCGACTGATAGACGGAGACAGGATTTATCAGTACTTTCTTAGTTTTTGTTAAATTGATAAAACTACAGCTTATTAAGAAATCTGAACTATGAAGGTTGTAAATCCAGCCACGGAAAGAGTAATTAAGAATATAAATATTGATGACCACCACAGTGTCGAGGAGAAATATCGACTTGCGGTTAAAGCCCAACAATCTTTTGCTCGATCAGACATACCAGCAAGACTGGAAATTGTGAAGAACTTTAGCGCTCTATTGCTAAAACAGGAAACAAAACTGGCCAGTTTGCTAACCAGTGAAATGGGCAAGCCCATGGCCCAGGCCAGAAATGAGATCAGAGGCGCCCGATCACGGATCACATATTTCTTAGAAAAGAGTAAACAGGTTTTGTCTGATGATGTTGTGTTGGAACATGAAGACTTTCGAGAGGTTATTATCCATGAACCTTTGGGAGTGATCGCCAACATATCGGCCTGGAATTACCCTTATCTAATTGGCGTGAACGTATTTATTCCCGCTTTGATCGCAGGGAATGCTGTTTTGTATAAACCTTCAGAATACACAGTGCTTACCGGTCTGGAACTCCAAAAGCTTTGGTTACAATCCGGCCTTGAACAAGGTCTGTTTCAGACAGTATCTGGTGGGGGTGGGGTAGGAGAAATGCTGCTTGAGCTGCCATTGGACGGATATTTCTTCACCGGTTCGCATGTTACAGGAAAGTCCATATATCAGAAGATAGCAAAAAAAATGGTGCCCTGCCAGATGGAATTGGGTGGAAAAGACCCATTGTATATAACTTCCAAAAATCACAAATTAGCACAGGTGGCAAAAGCAGTGGTTGATGGTGTTTTTTACAATAATGGACAAAGTTGTTGTGCTGTTGAAAGGGTATATGTCCATAAGGACGTGTATCACGACTTCATCAATGTATTTGTAAAAGAGGTCAAACAAATGAAAATGGGAGATCCTATGAATGAAGAAGTGTTTATAGGTCCTCTTGCCCGGAAAGAACAGGTTGCATATTTACAAGAACAAGTTGATGATGCGGTAGCAAATGGAGGTAAAGTGCTGTCTGGAGGGAAGGCAGAAACGCGTCAGGGATATTACTTTCAACCGACGGTAATAATTAATACCACACATGAAATGAAAATCATGATCGAAGAATCATTCGGGCCGGTAATAGGAATTCAAATGGTTGATGATGACCAAGAGGCTATCAGTTTAATGAAAGATACTGCATACGGTCTCGCTGCTGCTGTGTTTTCAGATGACCAACAACAGGCACTTAATATAATGGACAAAATGGATACGGGTACGGTTTATTGGAATTGCAGTGATCGGGTAAGTCCACGACTTCCCTGGTCTGGACGAAAACAATCGGGGATAGGGGTCACACTTTCGGAAGCTGGTATTCGTGCTTTTACTAAGCCAAAGGCGTATCATTTGAGATCTAAGATCTGATTTTTTCGCTTTGAGATTTTTAAATCTGCCATCATTTTCGTAGACTTTCGCGCAATTAAAGCTCAGAGTACCATGGAAAATGCCGGTAATAAAAAATCCTCTCCACTGATAGATCGATTCTTAAATGCCATAGAACGGATTGGAAATCGATTGCCAGACCCGGCAATATTGTTTTTGATATCATTGGTTACAGTTTGGGTTTTATCTTTAATATTGGCACCTGTTTCATTTGCAGAAATCGATCCCCGGTCCGGTGAACCTATAACTGT
>QIEB01000179.1 GCA_003229495.1 Flammeovirgaceae bacterium | reverse complement strand
GTCCCATAAATAACAATATCTTAGTCGATTTCAGCGGGACCATAAACCTGCAGGATGACACGAATGTAGACTTCCGGCTGGTAAGTGACGATGGTTCCTATTTATTATTAAACGATCAAATAATAATCAATAATGGCGGATTTCATGGAACCCAGGCAAAAGACGGAGAAACCATACTTAAAGCCGGAAAGAACGATATCAGAGTAGTTTATTTTAATGGAGATGCCGAAGGAGTAGTCTCATTACAATGGGCGCCGTTTGGAGCCACTGAATACCAGGTGGTTCCAGAGGAGGTGTTCACTCACATGGGTACTCAAATTAAGCAAGTGGTGCCTAATGTGCCCAGGAAACTACTGTTCAGAAGCATTCCCGGGGACCAAAACAAACTGACCGGCGTCCACCCCAGCTTTGATTTGGCCCAGGCACGACCAGCCCATTTCAAGGGTAGAATCGGAGGTATGGATTTTCTTTCAGACGGAACCCTGGTAGTTTGTACCTGGGACAGTCTGGGACCGGTTTATTTGCTTAAAGGGGTTTCAGGTGATGACCCTGAAAGCATTGAAGTGACCAGGATAGCCACCGGATTGGCAGAGCCGTTGGGATTGAAGGTGGTAGATGATGAGATCTATATTCTTCAAAAACAGGAATTGACCAAACTAATCGACCATGATGGAGACGGGATCATCGACGAGTACCACACTGTATGTGACGACTGGAAGGTATCCGCAAATTTCCATGAATTTGCTTTTGGGCTGGAATACCAGGATGGGTATTTCTATGGCACACTGGCTACAGACATTTTACCTGGGGGAGCCAGTGCCCAGCCACAGGTCCCAGACCGGGGAAAAGCCATTAAAATATCACGGGAAGAAGGAACCTTGGAATTTGTGGCACATGGACTAAGGACCCCTAATGGGATTGGGACTGGCATTGACAATCAACTGTTCATAGCTGATAATCAGGGTGATTGGCTGCCAGGCAGTAAAATTCTGCACCTTCAGCAAGGTGCCTGGTTTGGATCCAGAACGGTAGACTTCTGGGGAACCGAAGGACTTTCCGAAACCCCGCCGGTAGTTTGGTTACCTCAAGATGAAATCGGGAATTCCCCCTCAATGCCATTGACAATTAATGTAGGAGCTTACCAGGGACAAATGATCCACGGTGAAGTTACCCATGGAGGAATAAAGAGGGTATATATTGAAAAAATCAACGGTCAATACCAGGGCGCAGTGTTCCGTTTTACTCAAGGACTGGAAGCCGGGGTCAACCGCCTGGTATGGGGCCCCGATGACGCGCTTTATGTTGGTGGTGTAGGATCCAGCGGGAATTGGAGCGATGACGGGCATCAGTGGTACGGTCTGCAACGTCTTGACTATAACGGGAAGATCACTTTTGAAATGCTGGCAGTACGTGCCAAAACCGATGGCCTTGAACTGGAATTCACCGCCCCCATTGAAGCAGGAAGCAGCCGCTTACCAGATGAATACCATATCCAACAATGGTATTATTTACCTACCAAAAACTACGGTGGTCCTAAAATGGACCTGGAAACCCTGGAAATTCAGAGCGTTCATCTCTCGGAGGACCGAAAAAAAGTATTTTTAGCACTTCCCGGTATAAAAGCTGGTCATGTGATCTATGTAAGAATCTACCGGCCATTCCGAAGCGCTGAAAAACAATCACTCTGGACCACAGAAGCCTGGTATAATATGAACCAAATTCCATCCAATGACTATGGCTTCAAAAACCCGGTGATGATCCAACGGCATAATTCACTATCACCAGAGGAAATCGACAATGGTTGGCAGTTGTTATTTGATGGAAAAACCACCCAGGGCTGGCGTAATTTTAAGAGCGGTCAAATTGGCCGGGCCTGGAAGGTTAGGGACGGCAGTTTAATGCTGGATAACAGCGACAAGGTTGAAGGAAAGATACCAGGAGGTGGGGACATAGTCACCGAAAATGAATATCAAGATTTCGAACTTACCCTTGAATGGAAAATCCAGGAAGGCGGCAATAGTGGCATCATGTACAATGTGGTAGAAAGTGATGAATATGATCGTCCCTGGCATACCGGTCCGGAAATGCAGATTCTTGACAATGTGGGACATTCGGATGGCCGCATTGAAACCCATCGGTCAGGAGACCTATACGATATGATCGCTTGCAAGTTTGTAACAGCCAACGGACCTGATGAGTGGAACAAAGTGCGGATTGTTTCAAAAGCCGGCAAAATTAGTCACTGGTTAAACGAATATGAGTTAGTGAAATTTGAAATGCATACCAGCGACTGGGACCAGATGGTGGCAAAAAGCAAATTCAAAGATATGCCGGGATTTGGAAAATCGAAAAGCGGGCACATCGCCCTTCAGGACCATGGAGACCGGGTGTGGTTTAGAAATATTAAAATAAGGCAACTATAAAAACATATGAAGCAAAAATATATTTTGATGTTGATCATCCTGGGAATGTCTTTCACAGGATGTCAAAAGGGACAAGACAGGGAAAAAAGGGTGCTGGTTTTTAGTAAAACAGAAGGCTATAGACACGCCTCTATTGCTATTGGCAAACAGACGATTATGGACATGGGTGAGCGCGACGGCTTTTTAGTAGACACCAGTGAGAATGCCAAAGTGTTCAATCAGGAGGACCTGTCGCAATATAGTGCGGTGATTTTCCTGAGCACTACTATGGACATCCTGAACTATCAACAACAGTCCCATTTTGAACGTTACATCCAGTCCGGCGGCGGATTCGTGGGTATACATGCAGCGCTGACACCGAATATGACTGGCCCTGGTATGGAAAACTAGTAGGAGCCTATTTTGAGAGCCACCCCAACAATCCCAATGTTCGTGAAGCTACCTGTGATGTTATCGATCACGGTCACATCGCTGCTGATTCCCTTCCTGACTCGTTTCAAAAAATTGACGAGTTCTATAACTATAAAAATATTAACCCCAGCCTGAATGTGTTGGTCACCATCGATGAGACCACCTACGAAGGAGGGACCAATGGTGACTTCCATCCCATCACCTGGTACCACGAATATGATGGTGGTCGTGCATTTTACAGCGGATTTGGCCACACAGACGAGAGCTATTCAGAGCCCGAATTTCTGGAGATCCTGTCCGGAGCCATTGGGGAAAACAACCCGTTGGATTATTCCCTTGCCCGTTATGAGCCAATGCCAGACCCAAACCGGTTTAGCAAAGTGGTACTGGACTATAATTTGTACGAACCCTTGGAATTAGAAGTGCTGCCCGATGGTCGTGTGCTGTTCATAGAGAGAAGGGGAAGTGTTAAAATGTACAGACCGGACCTCGATAGTACCTTGTTAATACAACAGTTCGATGTTTACCTGGGCATAGGTAGAAAAGGCAATCATGAAGATGGGTTGCTGGGCCTGGCGCTGGACCCGGATTTTATTAACAACAATTGGATATATTTTTACTATTCACCTCAAGGGGATGACGACGTGCAAAACCTCAGCCGATTCGAGCTGGTGGGCGATGAACTGATCATGGATAGTGAAATAGTAATGTTACAAGTAGCAGTTCAGCGACAGGAATGCTGTCATACCGGTGGATCTATACAATTCGGCCCTGATGGTAATTTGTTCTTATCTACCGGAGATGATTCTAATCCCTTTAAATCAAACGGCTTTAGCCCTGGTGACGAAAGAGAGGGCCGATCTCCCTGGGACGCCCAAAAAAGTTCATCAAATGCCAATGACCTAAGGGGTAAGATCCTACGGATTACTCCCCAGGCTGACGGCAGTTATACCATACCAGAAGGAAATTTATTTCCTCCGGGCACCGCTAATACCCGACCCGAGATCTATGTAATGGGATG
>QIEB01000628.1 GCA_003229495.1 Flammeovirgaceae bacterium | reverse complement strand
TCTCCTGCAGCACCTGAGCAGCTTACCTTGCTGACTGAAGCAGGTTTCTACGCCCAGCCCATTGCGGCCAACAACAATTTCATTGAGGTTAAGAAGAAGAGGACCGCTGACATAGATAAGTCATCCTTGAAATTAATTGAAAAGTTAAAAGAGCAGGTAACCTGGTTACAGGTAGGAGGCGCCCAATTAACCGATGCCGACTTGTCATTTTTGGAAGGAATGGACAATCTAACCAGGTTACATCTGGAAAATAACCCAATCACAGACCAAGGGCTCAAGGTAATCGAAGGCCTGCCTCATTTAGAATCTTTAAATTTATATGGTACTGAGGTTACGGCTAACTTATTAGAAAGCCTGAAAACATTGCCTTCACTTAAGAAGGTCTTTCTCTGGCAGACCAATGTCACACCTGAAGAGGCAGAGGAGATCCAGGCGGCATTACCTGATGCAGAAGTTGACGTAGGTATTTCATTAGCCCTTTAACCACCAGCACCATGGAAAGGATCACCATGGAGGTGTGTTGTTACAATCTGGAGTCAGCAGTTAATGCGGAGGATGCTGGAGCTGACCGTATTGAGCTTTGTGCCAACCGCTACCAGGGCGGAACCACCCCCAGCTATGGGATGCTGGAAGTAGTGAGAAAATACATTCGTATACCAATCTTTGCCATGATTCGTCCACGAGGTGGAGATTTTCTTTATGGCAAAGAAGAATTGGAAGTAATGCTTCACGATATTCAGATGGCCAAAGAACTTGGTATGGAAGGAGTAGTGATGGGAGTTCTTCGAAAGGACGGCCAAGTGGATATTGAGGTCATGAGGAGATTAATTGAGATCACCAAGCCTTTGGAAATTACTTTTCACCGGGCTTTTGACTTAACGCCTGATCCCATGAAGAGCCTGGAAGACTTGATTTCATTAGGGGTTGATCGGGTTTTGACTTCCGGTCAACAATCTTCCGCATACCAGGGATTGGAGGTTATTAAATCATTGGTGGAAACTTCCCAGGGGGCGATTTCTGTGATGCCGGGCGCAGGTATCAGTGAGGACAACGTGTTACAGATCCTGCAGCATACCGGGGCTAAAGAGTTTCATACCTCAGCCTCCGGTAGCCGCCCCAGTAAAATGCAGTTTCATAAAAACCAGGTGCAGATGGGCAGCGATGAAGAGGAATATACTGTAGATATTGCTGATGGGAAGCGGATCAGAAAATTTAGGGAAATTGTAAATCAATTAGAAATTACAGATTAGGAATTATGAATGGTTCCTCCCGCCAAATCGCGGACTTTCAAAGAGGAAATTAGATTCTGCCGTTTATGGTTAAAAAAATAGGCATCTTTTTGGGCGCGCTTTTATTCGCTGGAGCTATTTACTTATTCTTCTTTGCCGCACATGGGGCTGATTTGGACAGAAATATTCATGAAGGTATAGATGTGTCTCAGGTAAGCCCCGAAGTGCTCCAATTCCATAAGCAGATCTACGTAGCGGACCTTCATGCAGACAACCTGCTTTGGGACCGCGACCCTCTGACACGTTTGGACCACGGTCATGTTGATATTCCACGATTAATTGAAGGGAATATTTGTCTCCAGGTATTTGATGCAGTGATCAAGATGCCCATGGGGCACAATTACTATGAAACTAAGGATTCCTGGGACCAGGTAACCCTGCTGGCAATGGCCAATCGCTGGCCCATACGAACCTGGTTCAGCTTGGCTGAAAGAGCGCTGCATCAGTCCAAAATACTACATCAGGCAGCGTCGGCTTCCGGGGGTAAATTGGAAATCATTCGTTCTTCAAACCAGTTGGGACAATTTTTAAAGGAACTAGAATCTGATGCTCCAAAAGTTGGTGGCATATTATCCATAGAGGGGCTGCACGCTCTGGAAGGAGATATAGGCAATTTACAACGATTCTATGACGCCGGCTACCGGATTATGGGCCTGGTTCATTTTTTTGATAATAAACTGGGCGGCTCTTCCGGAGGAGTTAACAAGGGAGGTATAACTGAATTTGGTCGGGAGGTAGTTCAGGAAATGGATCGGTTGGGCATAATTATCGATTTGGCTCACGCTTCACCCAAATTGATAATTGATGTACTCGAGATTTCCGAGCGGCCTGTAATTGTGTCTCATGTTGGCGTTCAGGCTACTGTCAATATTCCTAGAAATCTAAGTGATTCTGAAATTAGGGCCATTGCAGACAGGGGAGGACTAATAGGGATCGGATTTTGGGATGATGTGGTGGGCGATCTGAGAGTAGAGAGTATTGTAGCAGCCATTCAACACGCTGTGAGTATCGGCGGCATAGATCAAGTTGGTTTAGGGTCGGATTTTGACGGTGCTACCCACATTTTATTTGATTCTTCTGAAATTGTGGTTCTAACAGATGCGCTGCTTAAGGCTGGATTTACCAGAGAGGAAGTGGCTAAAATAATGGGAGGGAATCAAATCCGGTTTTTGATGGAGAATTTGCCTCAAGACAATGATCAATTAACAATGCACAATTAACTATTAATGATTGGCAATCAACAATTAGCTTGATACTTGCCGTTCAAAACTGAATCTTATGGATCTACAACTCAAAGATAAAATAGCAGTAATTACCGGAGGCAGCGTGGGCATAGGTCTTGCTGTTGCTCATGCTCTTGCTGCCGAAGGTGTTCATCTGGTGCTATGTGCCCGGGACCAGCAACGGTTGGATGAAGAGGCTGCTAACATAGCTAGGGACTACAAAGTAGAAGTGACCGGAATAAAAGCAGATGTCAGCAAAGCTGACGATATCCAGGAATTAGTAGGCCAGATAAGTGAAAAATATCCGGGGGTCGATATTTTGATCAACAATGCCGGGGTGGGAAGTAATGAAAA
>QIEB01000153.1 GCA_003229495.1 Flammeovirgaceae bacterium | reverse complement strand
ATCATTGAGAATGTCCTGGATGATAACTAAAATTATATTAATTCAATATTTTTATTGATTATTCAAAGATACGTATAAATTTAGAATCAGCCCAAGGGAAGAACATAGGAGATCATTAGATTACAGCCTCGTACATCGGAGTTGTCCATGCGGCCTAGTACCTTAAAACTACCATTTGCATCCACCTCGCCAAGATCCTGAGTTTCGATAAATGCGCAGCTGTGTATATTGGCCAGGTCTATTACATTTATCCCTCCAACCCGGCCAGGTGGTAAGTTCTCAAAAGGATCACTAATATCGCGGACCAGAACTTTCATCCAGGGAGGACTGTAAAAACGTCCATCCCGGGTGTAGGCTTGTGATGTGAGTTCTGCCATACCGTACTCCGATTGAACCTGATCACAGTTGAATGCCTTCTGAAGTCTTGAGTGCAACTCTGCTCTTATAATTTCTTTCCTTTGACCTTTCATTCCGCCTGTTTCAATAATAATCGCCCCAGCCAAATCCATAGGACATTGTTCTGCCAAATCCAGCAGGGCAAAGGATAACCCCCAAAGCATTAGCACCCGGTCACTGCCAGACCTCAGGATGTTCAGCTGCTTTTCCAACCGTCTATGATTAGACAAGTAAAAATCCGAATATTTCGAACCAGACCTGTTTATAAAATGATTGAGCATATGTACTAGGGAAGATCCGCTGCGCTCAAGATATGAGGGTAATAAAGCCAAAATGTGATAGCGATCAGGTGGTCCATAAAAACCCTCAAAGGTCATTTGTGAGATCTTTTCATAAAATTCCAATTGCTGAATATAATGTTTGCTGGTCCCGCTTTGTCCAGTACCACTGCTGGTAAAAACCTGTTCCGGCTCCCATTCACCGGTTACAACTTTCTTCGTTTTAAATAATTCAATTGGTAAAAAAGGGATCTTATTTACCTTTGAAATTGTTTTGGGGTCTATGCCTAAATAGCTAATGAACGCTTTATAAACCGGATTGTACTCTGCCTGCAGGTGAAAGATATCCAAAGCAGTGAAAGATATCCAAAGCAACCGAGGTGAATTCTTTATCGTCCAGGTTTATGACCTTATTTTGTAAACCATTAAAGAGCTCCATGCGTTATTAGAATGACTGAAGATTCGTTAAAAAATAGTAAATTTAAAGTTTACAAGACTATCGTTCGGCTAAATTTAGCTATAAACACCATTTTGAATCCAAAATTGAAGCACGTATTATTTTCCAGCCTGTTATTGGTGAGTTTAGTAATTGTCAGCTGCGAAAAACCTCCGGAATTACCTAACACACCATCAATTACTTTTGAATCGGTGCGGTTTGCCACTGGCCAAAATGGGTTTGATTCGTTGATAGTGGCGATCGGATTTCAGGATGGGAATGGAGACCTTGGTTTAATGGGTTCGGAAAATGACCCTCCCTACCAGCCCTTGAATTTTCCTAAAAATGGTCAAGATGAGTTTATTCTGTTTGGGGACCCTGAAGCCCCATCAGAGTTTCATGTCTGTGATTTTGTTACTAATTTTGACGTAACCGGGGATGAAGTTCCGGATACCGTTTTTATAGAGATCAATCAGAATAGCTTCAATATTGAAATAGACTTTTTTCTCAAACGGGATGGAGTTTATAGTGAATTTGACTGGCGGAGGGAATTTGGGCAGTTTAGCTGTATCACCTTTGACGGCAGATACCCTCCATTAAATTCAGAAGAATTTGATCGTCCACTGGCTGGAAGTCTAAGCTACAGTATGATCTCAAGTGGATTCCTCCCATTGTTTGGCAATGATACTCTTCAGCTTCGGATCCAAATCAAAGACCGGGCCCTGAACACCAGTAATACTGTAGAAAGCCCGGATTTTGTGGTGGGTCAATAACCCCCTACTGATAAAGATCCGGAAAAGCAATGGGATCAGACTCCGACATCAAGTTATACACCTTATCAAACACTGTCTCGGCATTGGGCTTGGAAAAATAATCGCCATCAGAACCATAAGCCGGCCGATGGTCTCTTGAGGTAATAGTTACAGGTTCCGTGTCAAGATACGCATAGGCCCCCTGTTTCTCAATTACCTGCTGCATCATATAGGCGCTACCTCCTCCGGGTGCATCTTCATCGGCAAACATCACCCGATTGGTTTTTTTGACGGAATCCAGGATGCTGTTTGTGATATCAAAAGGCAACAACGTTTGAACATCAATTACCTCCGTAGATATCCCCACCTGCTGTAATTGTTGAGCGGCTTCCATTACAATACGACACATGGACCCGTAAGTTACCACCGTAACATCTGTGCCCTCCCGGATGACTTCCGGCATCCCCAGTGGTACGGTAAACTCTCCAATGTTATGGGGAATTTTTTCCTTTAGGCGATAACCATTCAGGCATTCAATGATCAATGCTGTGTCATCGGATTGTAACAGGGTATTGTAAAAACCCGCCGCCTGGGTCATGTTTCTAGGTACCAAAATATAGATGCCCCGCATACTTCCCAAGATCATTGAAATGGGTGAACCGGCATGCCACATTCCTTCTAACCGGTGTCCCCTGGTCCTGATGATCAATGGGGCTTTTTGTCCTCCTCTGGTTCGGTATTGTAAGGTTGCCAGATCATCGGTAAGAGTAGCCAGGGCATATACCAGATAGTCCAGGTATTGGATTTCTGCAATTGGTCGCAGTCCCCTCATGGCGGCCCCTATGCCCTGTCCAATAATGGTACATTCTCTAATTCCAGTATCGGTGACCCGTAATTCTCCATATTTAACTTGAAGTCCGGCAAATGCCCGGTTAACATCTCCAATCAATCCCACATCTTCTCCAAATGCTATGATGGAAGGATCTCTGGATAAAGCGGCGTCAAAACAGGCTTGAAGGACCTGTCTTCCATCGACTAGTTTTTCGTCACTTTTATATCTTGGCCTACTGCCTTTGACCTTCAGTGCACTGAAGCTGGACTCACTATACAAATGAGAAGAGTATCTGCCATTATTATCAGTATCGGTCTTTTTAATCCAGGCTACAGCTTCCTTTTTAACGGAAATCCGCTCATTCCTCAGGTGACGCAATGCCTTTTTCATGCACTTAGTTACGTCTGAGCGCAAAGGATTCAAAGTAGTTTCCAACTCTTTCTTAAGGTCCGACAGCACATTCTTGTGACTGCTTTGAAGGATTGCTTTATCCAGAATCGCCATGGCCGAATTAAATTCCGGTTTCATCGAAGCATGAAATGCCTTCCAGGCAGCATTCTTAGCAGCTTTGGCAATAGCCCTGGACTCCAACTCAATTTCATCCAATTCTTTGGCGGAAACAAAATCTTCTGCTAATAGCCATTCCCTGAATTTCAAAACGCAATCGTAATCTTGTTCCCATTGAAGGCGTTCCAATGATTTGTATCGTTCATGTGATCCGGAAGTACTATGTCCCTGTGGTTGAGTTAGCTCAATAACATGGATCAAAGTAGGTACATGAGACTCTCTGGAGATGTCCGCTGCCTCTTGGAAAGTATTGCATAAAGCAACATAGTCCCATCCCTTTACTTTAAATAATTCCAGCCCTTCTTCTGTCTCTGTTCTTTGATAACCCTGTAAAATTTTTGATATGTCTCCTTTGGTGGTATGATACTCCTGAGGTACGGAAATTCCATAATCATCATCCCATATTGACATTACTACAGGTATCTGCAGTACCCCCATGGCATTGATTGCCTCCAGGAACATCCCCTCTGAAGTTGCGGCGTTTCCAATGGTGCCAAAGACCACCTCGTCGCCCTTATTGGAGAATTTACTTTGGCCCTGTAGTTGCGGGTTCTGACGGTATAATTTGGAAGCGTAACCCAATCCAACAATTCTTGGAATTTGTCCTGCTGTAGGCGAAACATCGGAGATTGCGTAATTCAG
>QIEB01000241.1 GCA_003229495.1 Flammeovirgaceae bacterium | reverse complement strand
TCTTGGTAATTTGAAGTATCATGCTTTCCAAAGTGAGACCGGGACCAAAAGCAAAGCAAAGGACCTTTTGGCCATGATCACCGTTATTCAAGTTATCCCAAATTTCCTTTAATACAAAGAGAATAGTGGTGGTGGACATATTGCCGTATTCCTGCAGTATTTGTCGTGAGAACCGGGCATCAAAGGCTGAAATGCCCAATGCCTGACGGATACATTTAAGGATACGTTTCCCCCCGGGGTGAATGGCAAAATAGTCGATGTCAGAAAGCTGCCAGCCATGTCTGTCTAACAGTTCATTGGTCAATCGGGGAATATGCTCCATTATCAGGTCTGGCACATTTTGAGAAAGCATCATTTCAAAACCTGAATCCCCTATTTGCCAACTCATTTCTGAGAAACCTTTATAAACCAGCGCACAATGTTCGTCTATTAGCTCAAGCCCATGAATTGCCGTGGAATTTTCTACCATCACCGCTGCCGCCCCGTCACCAAAGAGGGCATTACTTAACATGAAGTCCGGCGTTGAGGCTTTTTGGAAATGAAGGCTGCAAAGCTCCACACAAACGATCAGCACCTTGGCATCTTCAGCGCTTTCACAAATTGCTTTGGCCATTTTCAAGGAATTAAATGCTGCATAGCACCCCATATAATTGATACCGGTTCTTCGGGTGTTAGAAGGTAATCCTAGAGTTTCCACTAGTTCAATATCCAGCCCGGGAGCGTAGAGCCCGGTACAGCTCACTGTAATTAAGTGAGTTATTAACTGCCTGTTCAGACTGGGAGAGAGGCAGTCCTTAATGGCTGCAACTGCCAGGGGAAGAGCTTGTTTTCTGTATATTTCATTTCTTTTGGCGGTACCTGGAAAAAGTGTAAAATCAGGCTGATAGAACTGGTAGTCACCTGGTTGTGATCCATAATCTTTCAAGACGGAATAGCGGTATTTAATGCCTGTGGCACGGTACAGGGCCATTAAGCGATTTTTTGCCCTGCCTTTCAGTTGATGCGCCCTGGCCATAAATTCAGCAATCTTATCCTGAGAAGTACGATATAGGGGATTAGCAATCCCGATGGCAGTAATGCAGGGCTTCATTTTATAATAATACTGTAAAAAACCCTAACTTGTTTTTACCGGAAGATATATTCAGAATAATTTATGGCAGCCGACATCATTACCTTGACTTAACGCTAAATGACCAAATCCACCTGGCTTCATTTAAGGATTCCCTTCTCATTTTTCCTGCTGCCGGTATATTTATTCGCTCTTAGCGTTGCCCCTGAAATCAACTGGGATGCTGCAATTGCTATATTTCTTATGCTGCATTTCCTATTATATCCCGCCAGCAATGGTTACAATAGCTACTTTGACCAGGACAGGGACAGTATTGGAGGACTGCGCAATCCGCCGCTGGTAACTAAAGAACTATATTATGTTTCGCTGGTATTTGATGGACTGGCAATTCTATGGGGTTATTCTATTCACTGGAAAATTGCCTTGATGCTCATTATTTATGGCTTGGTATCCAAAGCTTATAGTCACCCTGCCATCAGATTAAAGAAATACCCGATTTTGGGCTGGTTGATTGCCGGTGTATTTCAGGGCGCCTTTACTTTTTTGATGGTTTCCCTTGCCGTACAGCAAGAATTCACTCAAATGAACAGACCTCCGGAAGAACTGTGGGGGGCTGTTTTGGCTACCATGTTGTTGTGGGGATCCTTTCCTATGACCCAGGTGTATCAACATGATGAAGATCACCGGCGCGGAGATATGACTATTAGCAGGAAGTTAGGTATCCGCGGTACCTTTGCCTTCAGTTCGGGGGTATTTTTATTGGCTAATGCAGGCTTTCTTTACTATTTGGTAAATTTTAACTCGGTGGTATTGGCCTGGTTGTTTCAAATTGCCATGATACCTTTGATGGGCTACTTTTTCTGGTGGTTCGCCAGCATCTGGAAAAACCCTGAATTGGCAGACTACCAACACTCTATGCGTTTAAATATTATCTCAGCCTTTTCTTTGAACCTGTTCTTTACCGTCTGGTTGGTATTTCAATAATTAAGCGACCATTTTCTTGCTAACAGGGTTAAAACACAAAGGGCGATTACAGCAATTGCTCCCTCAAAACTCCATATAGTGTATACCATTAATGTCAACAGTAAATAATAGATGGGCAATAAGATAATCCCGGTAGTGAACTTGATAGATCCGGTAAAAACGGGATCTTTTATTTTTCTAAGCGCCTGGTTGCAAAGTAATATTGGCGGGAAATTCAATAGGAAGGACAGCGCTCTGGCCCAGCTCCTGAACCGGGCAGGTTTTTTGACCTGGCTAACTATCGGCAAGTTCTCAGGATCTACTTGAGATACCCACTGGTTACAATACTGAGGATCCAGGTATACTGTGGGGGTTAGGTTCAGATGATCCTCCAGAACCTGATAGTTGGCGTCGTCAGGGATGCAGGTTATAAGTTTTTGCATTTGAAGATTTACCTCGTTTCTTAACAACCGATAGTCTTGCGGATCCCCATTTTGATACCCCAGAGTGGAAATTGGTTTGCCGTAGCTGATACTAACACTCCCGCCAAACGATCTGTGGTGGGTATAGTTGATACCCACGGGCACGATCTTTATAGCGCTGTCTGCACCCAAAGCAATACGGGTAAATCCTTTGCTCAGTGGTAATAATAGACGTTTTTGATGATGGTCAGCCTCCGGGAATAGCATAAGTGCATGATTATTGGCCAGTATTCTGAAGCACTTTTGAAACTCCGTCCATCACGCATACGGTAAATTGGCATCATGTTTAAACTATTGAAAAACCAACGAACAATTCTGAACCTAAAAGCATCTGCTCTAACCAAAAAATGTGTATGCCTGTTATTCGAGGTGGCAATTAAAAGAGCATCGAGAAAAGAATTTTGATGATTGACGGTAAACATAACTGGCCCTGCTATTGGTATATTTCCAGCTCCTGTTACCCGGACTTCCTTAAAATAGATCTTGATCCCAATCGACACATATTGTCGAACCAAAGTGTACCACAGGCTCATGTAGCAGAGCTCAACTGAGGTTTTCCAGACCAGTACCAGCTGATTGCCAGGCCCGATAAAATATGCCATATTCCCCACCAGGCAGCAACGATGGTCATACCGCCCAATCCTTCAAAAAAGGTAAAAATCAGTAAAAGACCCAGGCCGGAATTTTGGATGCCGGTCTCAATAGATAGTGTCTTTTGGTCTTCCAATGGCAGTGAAAACATTCTGGCCAACAGGTAACCGGAACCAAGTG
>QIEB01000124.1 GCA_003229495.1 Flammeovirgaceae bacterium | reverse complement strand
GACCGGAATATATCCCGCAAACGAAAAACGTAGATATTGGGCCCCAAGGTACTGCGATATCATTTGAATTGGCCAGATGGATCGACCCTTCGGAATACAATTATTGGTCAGGTGACCATCACATACACGCAGCCGGATGTGCCCACTACATAGATCCATTGGAAGGAGTGCTGCCGGAAGCCATGTACAGATATATACAGGGCGAAGACCTCAAAGTGGGCAGCGTACTTACCTGGGGTCCTGGCTTCGACTATCAGAAACAATTTTTTTCAGGGGCTACAGATACGATTTCAGAATATCCTTATACGTTGCGTAATATCCTTATACGTTGCGTTATGATGTGGAAGTTTCCGGGTTTGGATCTCATGTTTCCGGGCATTTGGTTTTGCTAAGGCTTCGTGATCAGATTTATCCTGGTGGTGATTCTAAAAACCACTGGCCGACTCTTGGCTTGAATACCTTAAAGTGGGCCAAAAAACAAGGAGCGGTTTGCGGTCCGGCACACTCCGGCTTAGGAATCAATACATTTAATAATGAACTCCCCAATTACGAAATTCCTCCGTATAACAGTATTGGGGCTAACGAATACATTGTGGATGTTACTCATACTGTTCCCGGACCTCAGGGTGTGCTGGTGCCAGCAATTGACTTTATCTCCACCGGTGATACCTGGCCGGTTGCTGAGCTAAATATGTGGTATCATACCTTGAATTGTGGATTTCGCACCCGGATTAGTGGGGAGACTGATTTTCCCTGTATCACAGGTTCCAGAGTTGGTGTTTGGAGATCCTATGTCCGTCAAATTAATACTTTGGACTACAATCAGTGGTGTTTGGGAATTCAAGAAGGTAAAAACTATGTGTCAGATGGCATGAGTCACCTTTTTGATCTAAAGGTTGGAGGGGCACTTATGGGTGAAGGAGCAAGTGAGCTTAAAATTGATGGTCCGGGAGAAGTTAATGTAACCCTTCAAGCCTCGGCTTTGGTGGGTACTGAAAAACAACTTACCATTGAAAGCCTATTTATTGGGGATGGGTCGCCAGACGATTTAATCCCATGGGGTATCGAGAACGCAAAAAGAGGAAATTCACAGGAGGTGTACTTGGAAATAGTTAGAAATGGCTACGTCATTGACTCGGTTTTGCTACCCACAGATGGACAAGTCCGTTCGTTTGATTTCAAGATTCCCCTAGAACAAAGTAGCTGGATTGCCGCCAGGATCTTTCCTTCTTCACATACCAATCCTGTATTTGTAATAGTGGACAACAAGCCTATCAGGGCAAGTAAAAAAAGCGCCGAATGGTGCCGTCAAGGTGTTGACCAATGCTGGAAAGAAAAAAGCAAGTCCTATGATCAACGTGAAATGGAAGACGCTCGCATAGCTTATGACCATGCGCGTAAGGTCTATGATGGTATCATTGCAGACAGTAGGGTTGATTAATTCTTATGAAATCAATGCTTTTGAGCACCTGGACGCTCATCCTAATCCTGAGGAATCGACTACCAGATGAAACCTACAGGCAAGTTGATCATATCTGGCCAGGTTGGGTTTAGACTGCTTTAGTACATATCATTTTGACATGCTCTGTGCAAACTTTTTTGCACATAATTTATCTCAGTATCGTTTCCTGATACCCTCAAGCCCTATGTTTATCAAAAAAGGAATGGCGGCTTCGCAATGAGGAAGTTGCATTGATCATTTCAAGAGGGCAATTAATGTAGTTAGGTGCTCGGCGGGGCTGCTTCCTTTTTTCCAAGAATGACAACTAATTTTCACACACTTAATATAAATACTATGAGAAAAATTCAGTTAACACTGCTTGCCCTTTTAATTTTCCAATTTTCTTGCGAACCGGACGAAGACACCGGACCGAGCATTGACTATGATCAGGTTTCGGATGAATTTGACAATATGTTTGAAGGGGCGTTTAGTATAACTGAATCCTTGCAATTGGCATCAATTGTTGACCAGACCAAGAACCAGATAATGGTTAAGTTAGAGGTAGAAAATATTTCTAGAGCTGCCGGAAATAAAATCGCTGATTACTATACTGATGCTTCAGAATTCAATCGACGGCCATTCTATCCCGCACCGCCGCTATCTACCAAGTTTAGCGATACTAACATCATTCAATCCTTAGATAATATTATTGATACTGCCAGAGTATTTAATGATGTTCAAAAAATGTATATTAAAGCTCTGAGCAGGGATATTGCTAGTCTGGATAATTTTGTGGATGGATTTGCCCTGGTAACCGCTTTTAGAAACCAAATAACCCATACAAAGGAATTAGAGGAGAATGATAAAATATTGTTATTGGAGTTTGCTTCCGGTGCCAACGCTTTACTTGAGTTTATGGAAAATGGCGGCGCGATAGCTATACAAAGATCCTTGCAGGAAATGATTGGTAATAGTGTCTCTATTGGCAGGACCTTGGGGTGTAGTGTGGATTGGAGAAGTGTATGGGCTGGAGCGGTAGTGGGATTTACTGTTGGAGTTGTTGTCGGCGGCATCACTGGAGCGACAGCCGGAACATTTACCGTTCCATTACTCGGAACTGCCGTTGGAGGAGTTGGAGGTGCTGTTTTTGGTGGAGCCTGGGGTTTCACTTCAGGGGCAGTTTATAGTATAGCAGGTAATTTTCTTACTTCCTGTTTTAGATCCGGAACCCTCCAACAAACTCCTCCATCTTGTGAAGAAGCCTGGGAAGCTTATTTAAGTTATCAAACAAACACCTTTCCATCCGACTGCTTTATAGTTCCAATACTGATATAATTAAGTTATAATGAACAGTAAAACAACAGTCATTTTGGTGATAGCTTCGGTAATGTTTACCATAAGTCTTATGATTTTCGGCCCCTATGGATCATTAAACCCCTCTGACATTGGTTTCTACACTTCAATTGGTGCTGGAGTCTTATGGTTCCTCGCAATGTATTTTTCATTTAAGAAATTCATCAAGCGACGCTCTAATAAAACTACACCAGACTCCATAAAATAAAGCTTTGGAGGAGAAGTTTTAAAGTCCCTTACGATTTATTTCGAAATGGGAAAAACTTCAAATAGGTCTTCCATACCGTGAGTCCGTCGTTATCTACAATAATCGATACCGGCGGACTTATTTTAATAGCTAAGTGAATGTTTGCGATGGGCGCTCCTTGCTGTCAGTGGCACAGTAAGCGTAAAATATTTTAGTTTCAT
>QIEB01000433.1 GCA_003229495.1 Flammeovirgaceae bacterium | reverse complement strand
TTATCGGGACTGGACAAGCCGGCCCTTCACTGGCTGCCCGTCTGGCGGCATCGGGAATGAAGACTGCCATTATCGAAAAAGATCGCTTCGGTGGTACCTGTGTGAACACTGGCTGTACGCCTACTAAAACCCTGGTGGCCAGTGCCAAGGCTGCCCATATAGCCAGAAGAGCAGAGGATTACGGAGTAAATATAAGCGGATCCATTACTGTTGATATGAAAAAGGTAAAGGAACGAAAAGATCAATTGGTTAGGCAATCCAATAAAGGGGTAGAAAAGTGGCTGAAAAATACCGAGAATCTAAGCGTATTTGAAGGCCATGCACGATTCACCGGTCCCCATTCCATCCAGGTAAACGACCTGCAATTGGAGGCTGAAAAAATCTTTGTAAACGTGGGAGGTTCTGCATTTATTCCACCCGGTTTCGAGAACGTCGACTATCTGACCAATGCAAGTATGATGGAAATCGACTTCGTACCGGAGCATTTAATTATAGTAGGTGGCAGTTATGTTGGACTTGAATTTGCTCAGATATATCGACGATTTGGCAGCCAGGTGACCGTTATCGAAATGGCCGATCGTTTGATCACCAGGGAAGACCCGGATGTTTCTGAGGAGGTTAAAAGAATATTAAAGTTAGAGGGCATCAATATCAGACTACGAGCGGAATGTCTACGAGCCACCCAGACCGAGTCCGGGATAATCGTTGATGTGGAATGCGAAAAAGACCAGACACCAGCAATGGGTTCACACCTGTTAATTGCCACCGGACGAAAACCCAATACTTCGGATCTTGGGCTTGATCTGGCAGGAATCCAAACGGGTGCTAGAGGTCACATTCAAGTAGATGATCAGCTTCGTACCAACGTTGAAGGTATCTGGGCTTTAGGAGATGTAAATGGCGAAGGAGCGTTTACTCATACTTCCTATAATGATTATGAGATTGTGGCTGCTAACCTTTTGGATGGGGACCCGCGCAGAATTACTGACCGAATACCCGCTTACGCTCTGTATACAGACCCGGCACTGGCCCGTATTGGTATCAGCGAGACAGAAGCCAAAAAATCAGGTAAAAATATCCTGATGGCTACCCGTACCATGAAACGCATTGCACGGGCAAGAGAAAAAGGGGAAACCCATGGATTTATGAAAATCTTGGTGGATGCAGAATCACAGTTGATACTGGGAGCCACGATTCTAGGGATCGAGGGAGATGAAGTCATCCATTCTTTACTGGATATGATGTATGCAAAAATGCCCTATACGGTAATACAACGGGCAGTTCATATACATCCTACGGTATCGGAATTAATCCCTACCACTTTGGCAGACCTGAAACCACTGACTTAAAAGTGTAGCTTTGGGCACTCTTGGGGAACTATGTTGGGATTGGATTATTACTTAAAATACCCGGAAGCTGTAAAAGCAATAATCTTTGCCAGCCCATCCTTAAGTGTAAACCGCTGGACCCAGGACGCTGATGTATTAGTAGCTACCATGCCTGATTCCATCCAAACCATCATCAAAATTCACACAGAAAATGAGACTTTTGATTCACCTGATTACCAGCAGGCAGTAAACATGTATTATCAAAAGTACTTAGCCAGAAAACTACCTTGGTCCTCAGATATGGATAGCACCTTTAGTCAGATAAATGAAGCAACCTATAATTATATGTGGGGACCTAGTGAATTTACTAGTACAGGAAATCTAAAAAACTATGAAAGGGCGGACCGATTACATGAAATAGCGGTTCCAGTACTTTTTGTCACCGGCGAATTTGATGAAGCGCTGCCATCCACTGTTCAGTATTTTCAAAGCTTAGTACCTGGCGCCCATTTTAAAGTAATTAAAGATGCTGGACACACCACTATGCAAGACAATCCTGAGGAAAACAACCTGGTGATTTCTGAATTTTTAAACAATCTGGAGTAGCTATATTCCTGCAATCTTCATTAGTTTTATCCGGGCTTTTTCGAATTGATCCAGAAGATTGGGAATGGGATGGTCGCCATAACCCTGTTTTAGGCTTTCCTGAGAAATATCCAGCACCATCAATAATTTTTTCGCCGCATTTTTTGCGGCGATTGGGTCAGTACTACCTACGGACCCAAACCAGACGGGACTGGTCTCCGCAAACGGATAACTATCCATGAACGGCCATTTTACCTCTCCACCATGCACTCTGGCAGTTACCCATCCACCCACAGGCACTTTCAAGGAACCTTTATAGATATGGGAGCCCGCATCCACTTTCACGTCTTTAGTCCAAACTACAGCTCCGTTTATGAAAATCTCCACCTTTTGATAAGGTAAAGCAGTATGGACGTTCAATGACCACCTGAAAGATTTGGAATGAGTTTCAATTACTTCTCCAGGTTCTTTTCCATCGGCAAAAAATTCTATCATGGGACCGTTACTTACAAAACTCCGGCCGTGCTTTAAGGCATCCAGGTAGCTTTCCGGGGTAAGCTCGCCCTGAGGTTTCACAAACACCCTGGCAGCTCCTATCGCCATGGTCCGGTAGTAATCATTCATTACGTCACTGCCACCTGATGCCGCCAGGGGCATCCCAATATTTAGAATATGGTGCCACAGTGATCCAGTACCCACTTCATCCGTCCATAGGCAACCTATTTCCAGTAGATCTACCTCACCCAGTACACAATCTGCCACCAAACTGACGGGCACTGATTTTGCTCCTTCATCAGTAAAAGGGTCTTCTGGCCAAACAGGATGTACATAACCTCCCAGGCCACCTTGATCTCGAGCGTGCCGTAATGGATCAGCATTGGTACGATCGTCGTTTCCATAAACCTCATAATATGGTCCCCAAATCCAGGGCCAATAAAGGTCGTCAATTCCGATCAGAGACAAGTGCCCCAAAAAATGAGAAC
>QIEB01000618.1 GCA_003229495.1 Flammeovirgaceae bacterium | reverse complement strand
TTAAATGAGGTGTTGTCCACGTATGCATCACCTTTCAAGTACCCGGGGCCCAAACTACCGATCCCAGGAACATCTGCTACCAAAACGGAATAACCATGTTGAAGCAGGGAATGGACCATAGGTCCATCATTAACAGCATGATCCATGCCCTGTTGGTCCAGAACCAGTACTACTTCGCTATTGCTACTATTTAACGGCTTGAATAAGGCCACCGGAAGTTGGTAATCCCCGCCCCCTGGTATCAGGTATTTTTCCAATATGTATGTTTCCCGGATATATCGCCCTGAAAAAATAGCTCGTTCAAATTTCTTTGGAGCCTGATACCCACTGATTTTCCTTGCCATGTTCACCACTTCATTCAAATGTTGATCTCCCTGCTGCCTTGAAGAATCCAACTGTCTCCTCTGCCCTTCAACCACCTTTTTATTCAAGGAAAATAAAGTCTCTCCTGCCAGTGAAGTGGCCAGCTGCCCGGTCTCAGTCACCCATAACTCCTGCTCTTCAAATATCTCTACTTCCAGGTCTAAAGAACTACCGGGATTGTCTAAATACTGCTGGAAAAAGGCATACATGGCTTCCCGATTGGCTTTAGTGCTAGTGTGCACGTCATCGTCCTCAACCATGCTAATATGCTCCCCTCCCCCAAGTCCTTCATAAAATTCCTGAACCTCCATGAAGGTATCTCTGGCACCTTGTATACTAAAAAAGTCCCGGGTGGTGGTGATCATAAGACCTGGTTTTGGGGCCCTGACTTCCAAAAAGTCCGCATGATCAAGACCCTCACTGATCATATGAAAAAGGTTTTGTTCAGCATCTTGCGGCCCAATGGTTTTTAGTACATATTCCATACTGGTGATGAAACATTCGGGGGCTGCCGCCAGGATACGGTCATCGAAGGCTGCTGTGTATAACGTCTGAGTGCCGCCGCCAGACCTGCCGGTCATACCAATTCTTGCAGGGTCAATTTCTTTTCTGGTAAGCAGATAATCCACACTTCTGATACCATCCCAAACGAAATAGTTGGTAGGTGAATAGCCTGAAATATAACATTGTGCTCCAGGGTAAGAATGCTCTATGGTGGGAGTGCTGAATCGTCGCTTTCCCTCCGTTTTGTCAAAGTATTGCCATCTCTCACCCTGTCCGATTGGGTCAAAAGCCAATACTGCAAATCCTTTTTTCACCAGATTGATAATTATATGTTGATAGGTGGGACTACGAAAACCTTCCGCCGTATGACCGCTGGCATAAATAATGGCGGGTACCTTCCCCTTCCTCTTCCTGGGTAGAAATAAACCCGCGGTAACGAAGTATCCGGGTATCGATTGGTAAATCACTTTTTCCACCACATAGTCTTCCTTCTTTATCACCCCGGTGGTTCTTGCATTTAACGGGGTTTTTTCTGGCAAAGGCCCGATGATTCTGTTCAACTTTTCCTTCACCAGCGCTTGCCTGGCCTGATAGTCGCCAAGGGTCTTTAACCTGGCCATCTCTGCTTTCCTTTGATCCAATTGCTCAAAGGCCAGGTTACAGGAAGTCTTATACATGCAATTCCGGGCATCGGAATAATATTTCCAATAGTCAAACAAATTGACGTCATCCTGAGCCTGGAGAGGCAGCAATAAAGAGAAAAGTATGACAGGGAGCAGTATCAGGTATTTCATCTAAAATTTATTTGGTTTAAATCCTATCGGTTGGGAGGGTGCTTCTTTTGGCTAACGAACATCTTAAGATAATCAAAGATTACCGCAATTTTGAGTGCTGTCCTCTCTTTAAGGTCACAAACTGTGACCTTAAAATCTCCATTCCAATTGCGCCCCATGCTTTATCAGCAGCGCCTGAAAATCTTCCAGTTCCTTAGAAGTATTTCTTATCTTTCGCGGAGTGGTTTTTCTAGCCAGGGCATGGGTACACAGCGAACCGGCGGCTTCCCCTATGGACCATTCCACCGGATGCAGCCGGTAACAACCGTTGGATATATGGGTGGTGCCAATATTCTTACACCCCGGAATCAGGTTTTCCATTCGTTGCGGGATCAGCGAACCTAGTGGGACCTGGAATGGCACGCTGGCCATATCAATATAATTGTTTCCTGCGGTACTGGGATGCAGATCCAGATGGTAATAGCCTATGCCAACAGAATCGTGAAAAGGTTTGGCCAAAATTCGTTTTGCTGATTTTCCTACTACTTTCTCGCGCTCTTCCAGGGTGAGGTCTTGTTCCAGAATGGTATATTCGGCAAGGATCCGTCGAGACTCCCTGATGTAGGGGTATTTGGCCAGGCCATCTTCAGTACCCATAATATCTTTTCGCAATCGAAGCCCCTTCCACCCTTGCCGACCATCCGGTCTTGGCACTTCCACCTGTAACCAGTATAACAGCGAAAGGCTGAGCTGCCTGGCCTTATAGAGGTTTTGCTTTCTAACCTCCGGAGAAACATCAGTAATATTCCCCAGCATATAGTCATTTTGAGGCCAATTGATCAGGGAGATATCACTAGGATAGGTTCCGGGCATGAAGTTATCCCTGTCGATCATTCTCCGGTAAACCCATAGGTTTAAGGTCCCGGTATTCGGTGGTGGATTGTTCCGTCCTAAGGGAACAAATGACAAAGTTTTTGGCACCAGGGTCCGGGGATAAGAGTAGTCCAGAGACAGTATTGGTATTGGCCCTGACCATGGTGGATCCAGGTTTGGAGTATGGTTCTTCCAGAAGTCATACATGGCCGGCCGGTCGATGGTATGGTCCTCTCCTGGCAGATGGTCGACCGCAAAGCAGTGGGTTAAGGCCTGTATGTTTGCCGGATTGGCTTTTCCAGGGGCATGTGGCTCTCCGGTTTGTTTTTGAGATTCCGCCCCGATTATATATTCAGTAGCTGATAAGGCCATCAGGTCTCCTTCTTCACTGGCATCAATGAACATTTCAGCCTGTAGCTCAAGCTTATCTCCAGTATTAGTATTCAGACAGCTTATCGACTCAATACGGTCGCGGTAAACCTCTGCGGCTACCGGGCTGGTATTAAGAAAGATGCGTAACTGACCCTTTGCAACCGCCCATGCCAACATGGATTGCAGCACCGCCACCGAAACTTTTGGTTCATGGCAGATCCTGGAAACTGCACCATTCCCTGGATTGAGATATTGAGTCTCTCTGGCTGAGTTAGTTAATGGATAATTATTCCGGTAATAATCCCGTACCAAAGACCGGTACCTGGAATAACTGGTGGTACCTCCAATGTCTTCGATCCATTGGTGTTCATCCGGAGGAACCCCCTGCTGCGAAACCTGGCCACCAATCCAATCCGTAGGTTCCGTCAATATCACCTTCGCGCCTAATCGACAGGCCGCCATTGCAGCGGCGCATCCGCCCAAACCTCCTCCAACAATAACAATGTCGCTGGTAAGCTCTGCGCCGTATTGCAGATCACAAAAAGTAGATTGTGTAGCGCTAAGCAACGAAGGGGAAAATACTCCAGCGCCAGCTAGCCCGCACTTTTCCAAAAATTTTCTTCTTCTCATTAAACCCCGGTTTGCGCACTAAGATAGGGCGGGTCTTTATGGTTTCAACCAACGTTCCAGAAATGGAACACCGGTTCCCACTCTGGCTTCGTGCCCACCTTCAAATACTTCAATTTCAATTCTATCACTAATGTCGAGTTTCTGATAATGGGTTTTTGCTATTTCAAATTCATCTACTACCTGGGGCCAGTAAGCAATCCGGTCGCTCTTTCCATGATGGATCATCAACGGGCGGGGACAGATCAGAGACACTACATCGGAATCTGTAAACTCCGTTAACCACCCGCGAAAGAAGGCGTGCTCTTCATCGACCACCATAAAACTGACATACCTGTCATCAGGCAGCGCCATTTTATTCCTCCGATGATTAAACCAGGCGCTCACAACACCGGCTTTAATGCGTGGCTCAAGCGGCATCCAGAACATGGTGGCCATCCCGCCCAATGACAGTCCCCACATTCCTACTCTTTCAGCGTCCACCCTGGGGTCTTGCAGTACTACGTCAAGCAAATGTTGCATGCGCACCAGTTCAATTCCCGGTAAGGTGGTGTCAATGAGCCGACAAAGGCGTTCTATATAGTTGCGATAAGGCATGGAGCGTAAATTCATGGGAGCCAAAACAGCAAAACCCGCCTTAATTAGTTCCCTGGCATAGCTATGGTAGAGGTTATGGTCTATGGTAAATGGAGTTTCCGGATAGGAGCCGATGCCATGCTGGACCACAATCAACGGTACCGGATTTTCGCTGCTGGCCCCTGGAGGAAAAGCCAGTATACCCTGAGCGGATACAGGACCCAGCGGCAGCTCAATCCATTCCGCTCCCAGGTCCTGAAGATAAGGGTGAGGCTCCTTGTTCACAGGTCCACTCTTTCTTAGCTCAGGAGGGTTGAGCAAGGCCATCCATCGCTCCCGATTGCCCTCCACACTCCTTTTAAATGCGTCAATGTTGCTGTAATCCCGGTTCCATGCCTTCTCAGCCCGGTCCGGATAATCCTCTATTATCCATTGCTGTAGATATTTTTCCAGTTGGTGCTTATACTTCACGGTACGCTCTTCCTGCTGGTGATCCGGCATCTCTTGTGCAATCTCAGTGCCGCTACTAACTTGACCTGACAGACAGGTACAAAAAAGAAAAAAGAAAGCTAAAAGTGACATTCGACTGGAAAAGAATTGAAGCAGTTGTGCTGTTTTTGTCATGATTGGATGATGTGCTAATTGTGCTAGGTATCACATTTTAATACTGTTCGCAAATTGACAATATAAAATTCAGTATTTTACTGTTCCTGGATTTATAAATTTGAGCGGTAACCTGCTCGAATTATGAAACACAACCCAGTCTCAAGGGCTAACTTGGTTTAGAAATCAAAATCCAATATGTTTAACTAATTGTAATTGCCTGTCAATGAAAATATTTTCTGAAATAGCCCGCTTTAGAACAAAAATACTAGTCATTTTTTTTATTTCTACCGCGCTATTCCAAAGTGATTATGGTTTTGCCCAGCAGAATACTGAAAAGAAAGAGTTAGTAAGCAATAAGGCGCACAAACATGTTTTTGAACTAAAAACCAAAAGAGAAATATTTTTTCTTACTCTAGGGACCGGATTAAATATCTATAATGCATACCTGCAAAATCGGGTTATCCCACTGACACCCATGGAGATTTCCCAGTTGGATCCAGAACAGGTAAATCCCTTCGATAGAAAAACCATTGATAATTTTAGAGAGGATCGTGCGGGGGATTTGCTACTATATGCCTCTTTTTTGATTCCTCTTGTCGTTCCTTTGACGATCTTCAAAGGTGATGAACATAAATCGGACTGGAAGGTTTGGGCCATTATGACATCTGAATTGCTGCTTATAAACAGCGGATTTAATGGTATCATGAAATCATCAGTACTTCGGACACGACCGTTTGTATACAACCCCGAGGTATCTCTTGAATTAAAAACGCCAGATATTCTTTTTATTCGGCCCACGCAGCAACCACCGCAGCCCTCACTTTTTTTACTGCAAGGTTATTCTCAAGTTATCTCACTGATACGAAAACAAAAGCATTGATCTGGATTGGTGCGGCCACTTACCCGGCACTTACGGGGTTACTCCGATTGCAAACCGGAAAACACTTCAGAACCGACGTAATTACCGGTTATATTTTCGGTGCCTTTTTTGGATACATCATACCGGACTTGCACCGAATCACCAATGACCGTTTTTCTTTAAGACCCTCTTTTGGTGGAGATTCCTTTCAGGTTTATCTGTCATTCGCACTCTGAATGTTCACTCGCACAAATCTACTGGTCCTTTGTGAGTTTAGTCACTGAGTAAACTTCAACAGGTTTCTTGATCCCCTTCAACTGGATCCCTTTGAATTTTGAAAAACTGGTAGTAATTAATGTTACATTGTAAGCGTGTTTATTCATTAATTAAACAACATGAAAAAAGCTACATGGAATGGTACTGTATTAGCACAAAGTGATGAAACAATAGTTATTGAAGGAAATCATTACTTTCCCGCTGAATCCTTAAATATGGAATATTTTAAAGAAACTGACACCCATTCTATGTGTCCCTGGAAAGGAAAGGCCAGTTACTACAATATTTTGGTAAATGGAAATTCAAACGAAGATGCCGCGTGGTTTTACAAAAATCCTAGTGATTTAGCAAAAGGGATTAAAGATCATGTTGCATTTTGGAATGGCGTGGAAGTAATCTAACAATGCTAACAAAACAAAGACTTTAAGACCATTGTCCCGGTAAAATTGAAAGAAATAATAAAAATTTAGTAGGTAGCTCCATCAGCAATATGGGGCGGTATTTCACAACCGGCTGTTTGACGGGTGTCAGCAAGATGAAAGATCCTCCATCCATACCCATCGTAGGCCAGATGAAGCGCATCAACTCCACAATGGTGAAAATTCTGGTCAAGGTAAAAAGCGTACCGGACCCATACCGCGGCAAGGTTACCATCCATGCGTACCTCATAGTCCCAAATACGTTCATCCCAGAGCTGATCATGAGGTTTACCGATAGCATTGAACCAATTATTGAGGTCATCAATTTTCAGTTCCCGAGCGCCTTCTTTTGTCATGTAGGCGGTATTGGCAGAAGATTCGGGGTAGAAATGACGCTTAACAGTGGCACTGTCACCGACACGCATGCCATCAAATACATCAATCACCACCCGGATTACTTCCTTTTCTTCAGCGTTGAGCGCATCCCACTGGGTTGATTGGGGCCTAACTGGAGTATAGAAGCCCATTATAATTAAGGTGGCAGCAAGGAATAGCTTCACGGCAGTTTGATGGTTATGAGGTGATATTAGCAAATCCCCTGCTATTTGCCTTCCTGAATTCCATCAAAGGCATAAATCTTATATAAACCCGGATTATTTTACATTTCTTCAGACGCTGCCGCGGCTTCCTGCTCTGCCAGGAGCATTTGGCTGTTGTCCCACAAACCGTATTCCTCCACGACTTTCCCCTCCTCATAGTGCCAGGCCATATGGAATGGTACTTCTAAGTTCTTTTCAGTGGCAGCATGTAATCCATTCCATGTACCCCAGAAATAGACCCAATTTTCTCCATCATCATCAATAACTTTCTCCCAATATTGCTCATCACTCAGACTATAAGAAGAAACGGCCTGGAGTCCCTCTTTTAGGGTGGCAATAGACTCATCAGGACCCACTGCCTGGTTGCTGTTGTGAAACACTTCGGCATCATCGGAAAATGTGGCCCTTAAAGCATCCCAGTCTCCAGCCAGATAAGCGTCCATTCCGGCCTTGGCAGCAGTAATTTCAGGAGCATCGGTGGTGTAACGTGCAGGCCCTTGTTCTTGGGGTGCTTGGCAGGCGGCCATTATCAAAATAATGGCGCCCAGTGGTAGTAGATTTACTTGGTAGGTTATGAGGGAATTTAGCAATAAATTGATAGAAATGAAAGGGAGTTAAACGGTATACCATACGCAAAAGCGGGCTGATAATTAAAGCCGCGAATTAGTGTCTCTGCACAATTAATTTCGCTATCAATTTGCAGAAAGTTAATTCCTTACTACATTTGCAACCTTTCCACCGGCGCTTTGGGGCAATGGTGGATAAAGGGGGATCTTAGCTCCTGCCGCCGCTAAAGCTCCGGTGGAAAGGCAGTTGGTTCAAAGTCACGCCATAGGCGTAAATACTGTTTCGAATAAA
>QIEB01000244.1 GCA_003229495.1 Flammeovirgaceae bacterium | reverse complement strand
TGGGGTTGGCGCGGTTGCCAATGTACGGGAAGTCACGATAACCATTGGGTGGTGTAAAGTCGTGACCATTTTGGCTGATGTGTTCGCGGCTGTGGGTTTCGATTAAGCGGTAGAGTGGCCTGGCCAATCCCTGCTCCTTTCTTAGCTTTCTACAATTCTTACTATAGGCTAATTTTCGAAGCTGTCACCTACTAAATTCAATGGTAGACCCCATGACTTCGGGAAAATAGGAATTAATGAAAATACCAATGGTTTATTGAGACAGTTTTTTCCTAAAGGGACAGACTTTGTTAAAGTGACGATCAAGGAGATAAAAACCGCGATGGATAATTTGAATAACAAACCGAGAAAAACCAGAAAATATTTATCACCCAATGAAATATTCAAAGGTGAATTTGTTTCTTTAATTTAATTGCACTTAGGACTTTAATTCGGGTTTATTCTGTTTGACTCTATCCTATTATTATCTTTAACCCATTCTTTATTGCCAAATCTACACCCTCTCTTACATCTCTAATATCATCAAAAAAACGGTCGGGTACTTCAATATTGGTATCCTGATGCTTCCAATAATTTTCAAGAGTAAACAATTCTTTCTTGAAAGTAAATAGATCGTTATTTTCGATTACAAACCCTTCCTCAGAATCAGCTCTCTCTGTGATTGAAGAAATAATTGGTAACGAATATTTCCTACCAATTGATTCCCAGTAAACATCAATGCTCATAGCAGTTCCTAGATACTTATCAAAAATTGGTTTTTCCGGCAAATGATCATAGGCGATTAATAAATGGTAAGCCATTAGCAATCTCCTTTACTTGGGTAGAATAAAAACATTTTCTTTTCCCAGTATTTTTTGTGATTCACGTATCAAATTTTTGTATCTTTCACTATTCCCCTGTTCATAGCGGTAGATTTCAAGATAGTTGTACCCCTTAGTTGCGCTTCGCTCTTCAATGCTTCAAGCGAACTTTTAGTTTTTTCAAAAACCACATCATTTGCATTTTTACCAGGCCCGCCAACTTGAATTATTTCACCATTTTTCCCGAACACGTCTATACCTGAAATAACCTGTCCATCTCTAATTATAGGTGTGTCTTCAACAATCGACTTACCGTCACTTTCCCGAATACGAGACCTCGTAGCTGACCTACCACCAACAATTTCTGCCACTCTAAGTTCTCGTTCGACAGCCTTTAGTTTATTTGGAGTCAATCCAAATACTTTTGCTACATCGCCATTCGAAGTTCCGATGAAGTCTGGCTTAATTGGAAGTTGACTGTTTGGACCTACTTAATTGGTCCTGCCATCGCCTGTCTAGTTTTTTCGCACACATAACCAGCCTCAAGATCATAATGCCGATCTCGGTTCTCCCATTTATCTACTCCACTAGGCTTACCATACAACTTTTCGTATCCACTAAAGTCCAGCGGCTTTTTGAATACGATTGCCAAGGGACATTTAGTACCAGCTGGTCGATCTATACGCTCAATTTCATTACCATTCTGCAGCTCATAATCCACTATTGGCTTGAGTACTTTAGACAAATAATCTAAACTTTCCATTCGTTCACCGCTTAAGATCTATAGTAGATATTGGTTCCAAATATTTTTCAAAATTCTGAATCAAGAACTGACTCCCGCCTCCTGCTCCAAATTGCGGATTAGCTAAGGCCCTGCCTTGCATTACATCGAAATTTTGGAGTACACGATAGCCTGTTACATCAGGGCGATAACCAAAAATATCATGTTCTCTAATTTGCAATGACCTACTTGTGCCAGCCGCGTCAAAACGCGATGCCTGTAGAGTGTCTAGATTTGTGAAAAATTCTGGCTTTCTATTTGGACTTAGTGAATAAATAACATCTCCCTTGCTTAGGGTACCTCTTATCCAATCATCAGCATGGTAGCCAGATTCAATCTGAATAGACTTTGCGTGGAACTGATCGACATTTGACGATTGTCTCGCTAACTGGCTCTCAGAAATATTGGCTTCAATACGCGCTCTGGTCGTTAAGGTATTGTTTGGACCAACAGATCAAAATCAACTGTATTTCAGAAAATGAACTACCTTTTTCTCGACTTGATATAACTTTTCCGCAAATTCAGGATCAAAATCCTCATATTCCCGAGCAGCGATCACCCCAAGTGATATTTTTGTCAAGTCAGACTTATCGCTACATCTACCTTCTAGAAGGCCATCCAAATACTCCAGCTGATCTAAAATCAATTTTTTGTCGGGGTCATCATCTGGTAAAGATTGCGTTGCATTTAACGCAGTAGCTAATACATTTTTTTCAGTCATCTTTGATGCCTTCATTTCATAGGTAAAAATAAATCAACATTTTTGTAATCAATTAAGAATTGATTACCACCGCCTTTGTAGAAATTGTCACGAAAAATTATATCTTTTGCGGTGCTTCTTAAAACCGTTACATCTTTATCAAGAATAAACATTGTAGGAACTCGGCCTTCGGGGTTGATTCCCAAAGTATTTGCTGGTGTACCTGGCTCAGCAAAATAAGAACCTGCTGGTCTACCAGGTTTCTGGTATTGAATCACTTCAGTGCCTTTGGAAAGGATTATCCGATCTACAGGTTTTGTAAAATCGATAGCTCCAGCATGACTGAGTACATTTGAACGGCCAGTCCCTTCTATAAAATCAACTGCTGTATCAAAACGCTGCCCTCTTAGATTGATATCTAAGTTTAGATCACCTGTACGCCCAAACTTCTCATTGAGGTATGCGAGTCGTGCTGCAAGAGTTCCTGTGCTGTTTGAACCTTTACCCTTAAATTTCTCTTTAAATTTCTTTACATATTTCCCAACACTCTTCTTAGCAACTTTACCAACTTCACCAAGAACATCACCACCAACATTCCCCAAACCACTTTTTACCAAATTTTCTTCA
>QIEB01000011.1 GCA_003229495.1 Flammeovirgaceae bacterium | reverse complement strand
CAGCCACTGGCCATTACACCCCCATTAGCCATTAATTTTCATGATAAGGTGCAGGTGTTTGCCGATGAGGCTTCCAGACCACTCAAAATTACCTTAAAAGGTGGCCGTCAAAATGTGAGTGGTAATTTAACCATTGTTGTTCCTGATGGTTGGAGCATTTCCCCGGAGAGAATTTCCTTCGAATTGAAACAGAAAGGAGAGGAACAAGAAAAGGAATTCACCTTAACCCCACCGGAAGCATCAGGTGAAGGAAAAGTAACAGCGTTAGCCACGGTAGGAGGTAAATATTATAGTATGGAACAGGTGACCATACAGTACGATCACATCCCCAACCAGCTGTTACTTCCCGAGGCTGCTGCTAAAGTGGTAAAACTGGATATTATTTCCGGAGGTCAAAACATTGGTTACATTATGGGCGCCGGAGATGATATTCCCAAAAGCTTACGGCAGATTGGCTATGCAGTGGACCTGCTGGATGCGGGGCAGTTAAGCACGCAGAATTTAAAAAATTATCAAGCGGTTATTTTGGGAATCCGTGCATTGAATACTGTGGACCGCCTGAAATACCAAATGGACAATTTGCTTTCTTATGTAGAGCAGGGAGGGACCCTGATTGTGCAGTACAATACCAATCACCGGCTTGTAACTGATGATTTCGCTCCTTTTCCGTTGAAATTGTCACGTGATAGAGTATCGGTTGAAGCTGCACCAGTTGAATTCTTGTTGCCTGATCACCAGGTGCTTAACAAACCCAACAAGATTAGCTCGAAAGATTTTGATGGCTGGGTCCAGGAAAGGGGGCTTTACTTTCCAAATGAATGGGATCAAAATTACGCTGCTGTTTTAACTACTAATGATCCAGGTGAAACTCCTAAACACGGAGGGTTATTGATAACTAAATATGGAAAGGGCTATTATATTTATACCGGATTAAGTTGGTTCAGGGAATTACCCGCCGGTGTGCCGGGGGCATACCGACTTTTCGCTAATATGATCTCTATAGGACAACCGGAACCCGATAATTAACCGCCACCTATGATTTTACGCTGGGTCTCTTATTTGCCCTTAACAATACTGTATGGGGTTTCAACAGGGTTGTATTTCATTATCTTCTTTTTAGTTCGGTATCGCTATCAAGTGGTGCTGGAAAATTTGCAGAACGCCTTCCCAGACAAAGATTCGGCAGCAATTGAGGCAATAATGAAACAATTCTATAGAAACTTTTGCGATTTCATTATTGAAGCATTGAAATCCATCACCATTAGTGCCACCGAATTAGATAAGAGGGTCACTATTAAAGATCCTGAGGTCATTGAGCGGTACTTTAAGAATGGCCAATCTGTATTGGTATTGACAAGTCATCAGTTCAATTGGGAATGGATGTTACTGGCTAGTAGCTCTAAGTTGTCGGCTCCCTTAAATCCAATATATAAAAGGTTGAATAATAGCTATTTTAACCAATTAATGTTAAGTACACGTTCAAGGTTTGGCAGTAAGCCAATCGAAATGCAGGATACACTTGCTCAAATAGTTAACAGAAGAAAATCGGTTAATGCTTTTGGACTTATTGCCGACCAGACACCACTGATAGATGCCGATAAGTACTGGAGTACCTTTCTAAATCAGGACACTGCGTTTTATATTGGCTCAGAACGAATTGCACACCTTACCAAATATCCGGTGGTTTTCGTAGGGATGACAAAGATAAAACGAGGTTATTATGAGATCCAATACCAAGAGCTGGCAAATCCCCCCTATGATAAAAGTGAACACTACGTTCTTGATATGTACATTACTAAAGCGGAAAAACTCATTCAGGAAAGACCTGCTGAATGGCTCTGGTCTCACAGAAGATGGAAATATAAGAAGCCGTTTTATACCGATTGATCAACCTCTTGGCTCAAATAAGTTGCCAATTCTGAGACTGTTGGGTAGTCGAAATAATCAGTAAGCTCCAATCTGCCGGGCCATAGCACATCAATCCTGTCATGGATTTGGGTCAGGACCAATGAACTAGTTCCAAGTTCAAATAAGTTGTCATCAATTTTGATGTCGTCTGAAAGGAATTCCTTATAGATGTCTATTAATGTTACTTCAATCTTATTTGCAGCTCTGTCTGGTCCTTCTTTAGCAACGGATTGTAAGTTTTCGAGTTCTTTCTCAATATCATTGAATTCACCACCGTGATATCTTTCAGCTAAGAGAAATCGCTGCACTTTTCCACTGGTAGTTTTAGGAATGGATTGGACTGGCAGCACTTTTTCAACTTCCAAGCCCAGGTAGGCACTTAGATGACCCTTAATGGTCCGCGTTAGTGGCACAAACTCTTCCAAAGATCCGCGAAACGAAACAAATACTGCTGGTTCTTCCAACATCTTTTGAGCATCTATAACTCCTGTTACTGCGGTTTTCCCAATTTCCAGTTCATCAGTTTGGTCCAGTATATGTTCCAGATCATGAGGGTATAAATTTTGACCATTCAAGAAGATTAGGTCCTTACTTCTTCCCGTAACTACCAAAGAGCCTTCATGTACAAAGCCCAGGTCGCCTGTATCCAGCCATTCTATGGCATCTGAGTTTTCCTGGTCTTCATAATACCCTTTTGATACGTTCTTTCCGGATATCTTTAATTTTCCAATAGTAAGCTCAGGGACCCCGTTTCCTTGCAAATCTGTTATTGATAAATTACAAAATTCCACTGGTCTACCCAGTTTCACTAGTTCCAGGCTTCTTTTATCATTGCTCAGCTGGACTTTTTGTTCAATTCCGGTGGTTTCCCTTTGTATTGAAATAGTGGCGAGAGGCGTGCCGGGAGTTGGAAAACTTACTGCCAGTGAGGGCTTCAGCTAATCCATATACTGGAAACATGGAATTCCCATCTAAACCATAACCAGCCAGGCAATCCATAAACTCCCGGCATAAAGTTGCAGATATGGGTTCCGCTCCATTAAGAATCAGCCGTATCTTACTTAGATCCAGATTATCGATAGCTTCTGGATTAAAGTATTTCAGGAAATGCTTATAACCGAAGTTTGGTGAGCAAGTTATGGTAACCTGGTGGTCTGCAGACTTTTGCATCCATAGCATTGGTCGTCTTATAAATAGCTCCGTAGACATAAGCATTTGGTTCGCTTCTGAAGCCATGGGGACTAAATGGAATCCTATTAGTCCAAGGTCGTGTGTTAGGGGCATCCAGCCAAATGTACGGTCTCTTGAAGTGAAATTTGATCCATGGGTAAT
>QIEB01000360.1 GCA_003229495.1 Flammeovirgaceae bacterium | reverse complement strand
TATTGTCAAAAGTTTCTTCCGGTAACGTATCTCCTGTTTGGTAGTGCCTGGCAAACGAGCTGAGAATCTCATAGTCCCAGATCCAGTTCTCGAAAATCTTGGACATGGCTTCCGAAAAGTCCGCTTTGGAATCAGCTTGAGTACTGAATTCGCCTTTGTAGGACATATCGGCAATGATATGACCAAACTCATGAAACAGTATTCTAAGTTCTCCGTGGCTTATTAAAGATGGAACTCCATCAGTAGGCTTGGTGAAATTTCCCAACAGCATAGATACGGGCACCTCATATCCTTCTTTGGTCAATTTCCCATTGGTCAGTGAAACCCCGTAGTACCAGGACTCCTTATTAGGCCGGGGAAACAGGTCCAGGTAGAACCTTCCCCGCAATGCTCCGTTCTCATAAACCTCATACATTTTCACATCCTGGTGCCAAACCGAAGGATTCTCCACTTTGCGAAACTCCAGTGCCAGCAGTTTCTGATAGATCTCCATCATACCAGCCAAACACTGCTCCATTGGCAAATATTCTCTTATTTTCTCTTGATCAACCTGGTATTCACTTTTTAAATATTGATTGCGATAATAACCAGCATCCCAGGGATTAATGGGTTCTTGGTCATCTGTGGCAATCTCTCCATTACGTATACTTTTTAATAATGCCAGGTCCTTCCCGGCCTTATCATTTGCCCGTGCATTTAAATCATTTATAAAGCTCCAAACCCTATCAGGGGTACCAGCCATTTTCCTTGCCAATGTATAGGAAGCGTAGCTTTCTTTGCCCATTATCTGAGCAATTTTATAACGCTTTTGCACCAATTGGTCTAGAATTTCAAGATTTTTATCTGATGCCCGTGTGTTATACCTTACAAAGTAGTCCTTCCTGGTTTGTTCACTGCGCACATTGTTCAAAACCGGTCCCCGTGTAGATGGGATCACTGGGATTGTATAGGTTGAATTATCCTGAAGATAACGTGCTTTAAACTTCTCAGGAAGCCCATCGGCTCCCTTTTCATCAAGAGTAATAATGGCATTAGCTGTGTTCATGTTATCTGAATATCTGGAGGTTAGCTCTTTTATTTCAGCAGTAAGTTGTTTGTACTGCTTTAGCGATTGATTATCCAGGCCCACTCCGGAGTGTTTAAAATCCTCTATTATTTCGTCCACTAGATTTTTACGTTGACCTGTTAAATTGGCATGCTCCTCCGAATTCGTAAACTCAGTCATTTTCTGATATATAAGCTTATCAGATGACAGGGAAGTAGCCAGGGAGTCCAATTTTAAATAGGCTTCCTTACCCTTTATCCGTGATAATGAATCCGGCGAAACCCAATACAGCATATGACAGTTATTACGGGTTTTGCCTATTTCATTGCTTAGGTCATCGAAAGCCACAAAGATATTTTCGAAATTTACCACTGCCTGATTCCTAATTACCTCAGCGGCTATAGCGGCATTGTCAATAGTGAGATCAGCATATTCTGCAATGTGTTCAGGCTTTACCAGGTAGTACTGAATGGGTTGGTTGAGTTCCACAAAGAAAGGGCTATCCAGCATGATCTGCTGATTATTTTCTTCGGTACAGGACCACAGAAGAAGCACCAGAGGAAGAAGTATGAGGTGGTTGAATTTCATAATTGGCTGTTGTTTATCTGCCCAATTTAGCGAATTGATATTTCTTGTAAGTGTCAATAGTAGCAAACTATTCATACCAATAAATCGTATTATTAATGAACCAGTCCATTAAAATCATGAAAATTCACTCCTACTTTTCCCTAAGTACTTTGTTTTTTTGTTCAATTATCCTCACATACTGTTCCAGTGATGAGGAAGGGGATGAATTCTCTCTGGTCGGTACCAATACCTCAATTGCAGAGATGGCTGGCAACTGGAATGCTACTAAAGGGGTATTTCAAAGTGCTTCCCTGGGACCAGCCTCGCAAACGGATGTAGTTGGGGAGGAAGGTTCGGTGACATTATCCATTCAAACTACCGGCCAGTTTTCCATTACGGTAAAGGAAGCAGGTAGAACCCCTAAAACCAGTACCGGTCGAATGGCCTTTGATGAAGATCTACTGGTAATCTTTTTCGATGATGATCCCGGTGAGTTTGAATTTTTTGGAATTGTCCATAATGAGCCCAATCTGAGTATTCAGGGAGGCAACGGGTCCGCTGAATTTGACTTTGATGGTGACGGCAGTAAAGAGCCGGCAAATGTTGATTTTGAATTTGTGCGGATCTAGTTGGATGTAAACCTGAATCCTTCGTCCCTCGTCCTTCGTCCCTGATTCTATATCCAAAAATAACCCAGTCTGAAATTGACAAAGTTAAAATTCTCCGCCAATTGATATCCTACATTTAGATCAAGTTTGCCCAGTCTCAACCCAACCGCTGGTATGACCACAAATTCCTCCACACCTCCAAAATAATAACCAGTGCGCGCTTCAAGATAAATGAGCCATAAGCCGATTTTCCCGCCAACCAAAAGGTCATAGACATTGATATCACTCATCTCAGGCCCTGGAAAGTCACTGTTTCCGCTCCAACGATTCCAACCAAACTCCCCCGTAAGTCCTAGCTGCCCTATAATTTTAATTTCTGCATTAAAATTGATGCCAAAACCGGTATCGTATGCTTCTCCAAAATTTCCTGCTCCTGCCAAGTATGATATGGAATTACCTGCCAAAATTCTTTGTGAAAATCCTGAATAACTTATTAAGAGTGCTATTGCAATCAAAAGAGATTTTTCCATGGCGAACAAAATTTCTACAAGTAATTACTGTACCAAAAATACCTCGTACCTATTACAGGGATTAAACAAACGGTAAACAGAAACGCCGGAAGCTGGAAAAGCTGGAAAGTCAAATGCATAGGTAACACCTCCCGCAAAGATCTCATCGGTAACTGCTATAAGCCCCGCTTGATCTCCGGGGTTAGGAGTTCCTGAATGATAAAAATTATTTATCAAATTGACCTTTACCCTGTTTATCTCCGTCACGGTTTGTTCAAATTCCCGTACATAAATTTCGCCGTCTTCCAGTATCAATCCTACCGAGTAAATGGGAATATCAGGATTGATTAATTGAACCCCGTATAAGAATATAAATCCCGTGGCACCAGGAAAGCGCTCTGCAATAATTCCATCTTGCGCCAAAGAATTGCCCTCTCCATCAAAAACAAATTGTGCGTTCACGGTATAAACATTGGCTTGAAAGCCCTGTCCGTCAGTACTTAGCAGGCTGCTTAGCATGGTAACATCACCCACACCCGGTGACTGTCCCTGGTATCTGGGGCCATTATTTGGCTCTGTGGGACAAAGATTAGGTGCATTCATATCAAAATCTTCCAACGCAATACGATCAATGGTGATATTTTGCCCTCCTAAAGAAAAAAACAATGGGTCTTGAAGTACCATAAAGCCATCCAGCAGCGCGTAACCTGTATTATGATTTAGCAGAATCCCACCATTCATCAATATATCTTCAATATCCGTTCCCTCCGCAGCAAACTGAGAGCTTAAATTTCGTTTTTGGGTATCCAATGACCAGAAGACCGAAATATTACGGTCTTCCAATACGATTTGTTGTTGGGGGGTTACCTGTACTAACGCCTGAGGGGCAACCGTACCAAATGCATCCAGGTTTTTGGCGATTTCCCTGGAGAATAAATCTTCATCTCCACTGCTGGCTGGTACAAAAGTTAGAATGGTTGGATTGAAAAGATCGGTTTTACTTTCAAAAATCAAGTTGTCACCGTTTTTCTCTTTAAATATAAACTCAAACTCGGCTCCAAAGGTAGCCTGGTCCAGTTCAAACAAGTAATGAAAGGCCCCGAAAGTCTCCAGGATCAGTTCCAATCCCAATGCGTTATCAATTCGATATGGAATGGTTTGTTCGAAAAATAATCCGTCATTAGCCACCACATCCGACTGGATGGTTACATCCTTGTCTGTGAACTCCAATAACATAAAATATACTCCAGACTCAGGTGTGGGTTTATATTCCAGTCGCCAACCCAGACCAGGAGCGGTAAGATCACTTCGAAGGGTGGTAATGGCAGTACTGACCCGCTCTTCAAATGGTGGTAAGTTAGCGTTGTCATCCCCGGTACAACCAAAGAAGGCCAAAGTTAGAAATATATATATTAGGTATCTACTCATTAGCATCTAAAGTCTGGATTGCACTTGTTCCCTCACCTCTGCCAGATTTACTCCGGTGAATTTGATATAGTGCTCCTCGATGGAACTGAGCTTTTGTCTTATGCGCTCACGTCCTTCATTTCGACTGGTGCAATCCGCGTCAGTGCAATCCGGTTCGTCAGTGAGAAAAATAGCTTCAAAGTCGGTTTCAAACAGATAAAATGCCACAGTCTCCGCAAAATCTTCATTGGGTGAGCTGGTGGCATAGGGTGAAACAAACCCCCTTTGTAAAGCTTCTTCATTTCGCAGGTTGAACCAGGACCCTGGACTGGTATATCCATCGGCAGAAATCGTTTCAAATGCCTGAGGAAGTCTGTAGCGCTGATGAATGATATGGGCGAATTCATGATAAATAGTTCCTAACTGCTGTAGCACCCATTGTTCATTATTCTGATCTATGGCGTTGACATTGGTCAAGGTAATCTGGGCCCCGGCATCTGCCGTTCCTAAGGTAACCGTTCCATCTTCATTGTACAGTAATCCTCCCAGAAAAACAGTCTCTGCCGGAACATGGTCCCTAAAAAACTCCTCACCGTTCTCGACTTCCAGATACGGGCCAATCCAGAAGTTCTCAAGAAAGTCCAACATTGGTCTTACTACCTCCAGCGCTGGCGGAGTAACTCTTTGAAAGGGTTGAATAAACCGATCAACAAACCGATAGCGAATGGCCATACCATATTCTTTGGTAAAGTTTTCTTCGATATACACGTCCAGATCCGTCTCCAGGTCCACATCCGGGTTATTGACAGGTACGTTTAGGGATTCATCTGGATAGCAAGAGGTTGCCAGAACCACTAAGGTATACGCTAACAAATTTAGGACTCTTCTTATACTAGTTCTATTCATATCTCTCTACCTTGGGTTAGGTTGTAGTCCTCCTACATCAATTGCAGAAGTTGGTATTTGTAGAATTTTTCTTAAATCGTCCTCCTCCAGTAGGATGGTAGAACTACCATCAGCCAGCACATGTTCAACCTCCAGTCCCAATCGCTTAATATCAAACCAGCGCAATCCTTGGGCAAGGAACTCCTTTCTTCGTTCCAATATGGTGTATTGCAAAACAACTTGCTGATCACTGACGAAGGGATTGCCTGTAACCCCAAAAAATGCCCGTATAAGGTCGATGCTAAGTTCAACCGAACCGCCTAAATATCGATTGTCAGTCAACACCTGCAGGTCATCGATGGCATCACCTATTCTATTCAACATAGCATTAGATTCAGCCCTGTTCAACAATACTTCCTCTCCCCT
>QIEB01000475.1 GCA_003229495.1 Flammeovirgaceae bacterium | reverse complement strand
AGTTCCGGTAGGTAATAATATTGAAATGTTCACCATCAACCACTTCATTTCTAAAGTCAACCCCCGTGTTTTCAGGGTCAAGCAACTGAAAAAGAGGTCCATGGCTAACTTCTGAATCAGTTTCAGCCTGTTCTACGGAAGTACATGTCACTCCCCAAATTAGGGTAAAACAAACGACTGTAATTTTGATTAAATTCATTAAAAATCACTCATGCAATCAATCACTCATTCACTCCCTCAGTCCTTTTATACACTCCATCCCCATTACTTCCCATATACCCACCCCAGACAGTAGGTTCATTCATTGAAACATTACTGCTTATCCGCTTAATATTCATGCCCAGAAATGATAGTATGTTTGAATTTGGGCTATAGCACTGACTATACACAATGTCCAGGTATCCATCTCCATCCAGATCACCGATCCATGGGGTTGAAAAGACATTTTTGAATCCTTTGGTACCATCAATCGAACTAATCGATCCATTGTTAAAGTTAATAGCTACCAAAAGGTTTTCTATTTCCAGACCATCCACCTCGATATCCCAGTCACAGGGGTAGTTATTGTAACTTAAGATAGCTTCGTCGATGCCGTCCCCGTTTAAATCGTAAGCAACGGGAGATGAAAAGGTAACGCATCCTAAGGAATCCTGGTAGCTAATGTGCCCGTTTTTACCATCGAGCATGATTTGTATTGAAGTAGTACTACCGGGCCATACACCCATGCTGACAAAGGTGAAAAAATCCGGTACCTGATCACCGGTAAAATTACCAACCGCGAAACTACTGCTAGACTCTGTATGGGGAATATTGGTTTCCCAAATTCTTTCACCTAGTTTACCATCAATGGCAACAATTGTACTTGCATGTGAGATGGCCACTATATCATAAAATCCATCCCCCGAAATGTCCGCTAGTACCGGCGGAGCGATAAACCCATGCCCTGTTTCTGATGCTAATACCTTAGCCCCGGACAGGTCATTGGCCATCAAATCAGCCAGGTCTGCTATATACAGGTTACCGGAAATGGTTTCTCCGCCTGTACCAAAAACTATTTGTTTTTTATCACTGCCAGGCTGTGAAAAACAAACCGGGGACATATAAGATTCTTTGCCATCGGGCATGGTATCTGCTGCCAATATCTGCCCTGTCTTACTGTCAAATACCATAAGTACCCCCGGGAACCGGTTTTTTTCCGTATTGGGCATTACTTTTGAGTTTCCCCCGTTGATTACCAGTAAATCACGAATTCCATCCTGATTCTGATCAGGGACCAGTACGCTGTTGTAAAAGTTGAAACGGGCATACTGAAGAATGGAATCATGTTCGAATTGGTAAGAGTAATCCCATATTACTTTTCCATTGGTACCATCTAAAGCCTTCAAATTGCGAGACCTGCCACTAATAAGTACATCCTGTACTCCATCGCCGGTAATATCATTGAATGTTGCAGAGCCAAATACCTGATCGCTGGCTTCCTGTTGCCACAAGACCTCCCCGGTATCTCCGTTAATTGCTAGTATACCCTGTTCAGTGTGTTGGTATTCGCCTTTCGCTGCTCCAATTACGATGTCAAGGACCCCGTCCCCATTAAGATCTGCGGTACGTGGTGAGGATTGCGAGCCAATTTGGTAAAGCTTGGTTTCCCACACCAATTCACTTTTTTTATTGGTACAATTAACCAGCAGCACTGCTACAAAGAATAAAATGAGGTGAAAGGAAAACTTAAGCATTGGATAGACAACAAATCTATATATAGAAGCGGCCAAAGTTAAATAAAACCTTGTGGTATCCCAAGGGTCTGATTGGAGTTTACTCTTCGTTATCCTTTACAGGATTAAAATTCAAGATTTAAGTGTCATCGCCAAAATTACGGTCATCCGGATCCCTAAACACTATTAGCAAACGGGCAGAGTTTTTAATGGCATCGATTCTACCGATTTTTATGTTTTCAACCCCGGTAATCCCAAATCTCAGGTCCAGGTCATCCATTAATTCCTGGTGCTTATTCGGATGTATTAGATTCAGGTTGTCGTAAATCACCAGTTTAGTACTCAATTTTTTTTTGAACAAGAAGTATTCCGAAACCCCTGCGATTAGCAAAATGGAAGCATCAGTAACCAGAATTTTATATAAGTCTATGTCATCGGGTACCAGGGCATTTTTAGCGGCTATTCCCGCCGCTAAGAATATATAAGTCATTTCCCTGGGAGATATGGGAACAGTTCTATACCGTATGATACTGAAAACGGCAAATATTCCCAGGGCGAAGCCAATACTAAAATCTATGCGACTGATAAGTATACAAAGAATTGCTATAATGGCAGCCAGCATCAGATAAGTAAACAGGAACTCACGTTTACCTTTATTAGGATAATAAATGAAACGCCCTAATAAAAATACCACCAGCATGATGTACCAGAATTTTGTAAAGGCAGCAATAAATAGTTCCATAATATTTTTGGTTAACCGCGAGCGCTCATTTGTATTTTTAAAGTAAGGAATAAAAAGTAATTGTCAAATAGCTTTTTATAAGACTGGGAAACTCCCGGTATGGATATTGCAGTTACTGCATGGCAAATCATAATGCCCGTTTAATAATGAGTTTAGTTATCAATTTCGTAATATTAATCTACCTCTTTTAAGTTGATAGAAAACCATCTCAAAATGTCAGGCAGCGTTATTTGTTCTATCCGGACATTAACTGTTTCTTGTTTTTTACTGTTGGGTAACTGTCAACCCCATTATTCACCAGACGCCTCCCTGGCAGGTCAGCTACCGGAGGTTGTAGATTACAATCTACACGTCAAACCAATCCTTTCCGATCGGTGCTCGGATGAAAATGCCCGTAAAGCAGACTTGCGATTGGACACCAAAGATGGCTTATTTAATGAAGTGGGGACTAAGGGAAATCGAAAGCCTGTGCAACCCGGGAAGCCAAATAGCAGTGAATTATTCAGTCGTATTTCCAGTGATGACCCGGATTACAAAATGCCTCCTCCGGAGTCGAAGTTGTCTCTCGATGAAACTGAGATAGCAATTCTGGCAAAATGGATTGAACAGGGGGCTCAATGGAAACCGCATTGGTCGTTTATTCCACCGGAAAAACCAGACCTTCCAAAGATTCAGCAAACGGAGTGGCCGAAGAACAGCATTGACTATTTTATACTTGCCAAGCTCGAAAAGGAAGGACTCAAGCCCAGCCCACCCGCTGACAAAAATATTCTTTTGCGCCGGGTAAGCCTGGACCTTACAGGACTGCCACCTTCGGTAGCGGAAATTGATAGTTTTATAGCGGATAATTCTCAGGATGCCTATGAAAAAATTGTTGACCGGTTGCTGGCCTCCCCACAATACGGAGAGATCATGGCAGTTGACTGGTTGGACCTGGCACGGTATGCTGATACACACGGATATCAGGCGGATTTTTATCGCCCTCATTGGCCATGGCGTGATTGGGTAGTTGAGGCTTTTAACAGCAATATGCTCTTTAATGATTTTGTTACCTGGCAATTAGCAGGAGACTTATTACCAAACCCCACCCGGGAACAGATCTTGGCCACAGGCTTTAACCGTAAC
>QIEB01000620.1 GCA_003229495.1 Flammeovirgaceae bacterium | reverse complement strand
ATAAGGTCCGCATCTATTTCCCTGGCTTTTGCCAACGCCAGGCTCATGGCCTCTTGTTCTTCTGGATTAGGATATACCACCGTTGGGAAATTCCCATTAGGTTCAGCCTGCTCATCGACGATGGTTACATTGGAAAACCCAATTCTTTCAAGAATCAATGGCACCATGGTGATGCCCGTACCATGGATAGGACTATAAACTATCTTCAGATCATTTTGCCGTTGAATTACTGCTTGGTTTACTATCAACCCTTCGATCATAGATAGATATTTTTCATCCAGATCACTGTCGATGGTAACCATAAGGTGCTCGTTACCTTCAAATTTTATTTCATCGAAGCTTTCAATAGCATTTACTTCATCCATCACATTTTGGTCATGTGGAGGAACTAATTGTGCCCCATCGTTCCAATAGGCCTTGTACCCATTGTATTCTTTAGGGTTATGAGAAGCAGTGATAACAATTCCTGCCTGACACCGAAGATCTCGAATGGCAAAACTTAATTCTGGGGTAGGACGAAGTGATTCAAACATTTGGACCCTGATCCCGTTGGCTGCCAAAACTTTGGAAGTGATCCTGGTAAAATAATCACTTTTGTTTCGACTGTCATGCGCTATTGCAACATTGATAGGTACTCCAGGGAACGTTTTGTTGAGATAGTTGGCCAATCCTTGAGTAGCTTTTCCTATGGTATACTTGTTGATCCTGTTGGAACCGATTCCCATTATTCCTCTTAGCCCACCTGTACCAAATTCAAGGTCCTTGTAAAAAGCATCAATTAAGGCCTGCGGGTCTTTCTGTAATTCATGAATCTGCTGTTTACTATCTTCATCGATATTACCATTCAACCATTGATCTACTTTTTGTTGCACTTCTTTATCAATCATGTCGGGGTTTTGTTTTGGTAAAATCTAAAGGTTTCCTCTAAGGGCCTGTTCTCGCTCAATTGCTTCAAATAACGCCTTGAAGTTGCCCTTTCCAAAGGATTTTGCACCTTTCCGCTGAATAATTTCATAAAATACTGTAGGCCGATCCTGTACGGGTTTAGTAAATATCTGTAAAAGATAGCCCTCATCATCACGATCTACCAAGATATTCAGGTCTTTCAACGCCGGTAAATCTTCCTCAATAGTACCCACCCGGTCCTTAAGACCATCGTAGTAGACATCAGGGATACTCAAGAAATCAACCCCGCGACTACGTAGTTCCGAAACCGTTTTGAGTATATCGTCGGTTGCCAGGGCAATGTGCTGAACCCCAGGGCCCCCATAGTACTCAATATACTCCTCTATCTGGGACTTTTTCTTTCCTGGCGCCGGTTCATTTATCGGAAATTTAATATAACTATTTCCGTTAACCACCACCTTAGACATTAAGGCCGAATATTCTGTAGAAATATCTTTGTCATCAAAAGTAAGCAGCAGTCTAAAACCCATAACATCCTGGTAGAATTTCACCCATTTATCCATTTCTCCTAAACCTACATTACCCACACAGTGATCCACATATTGGATTCCTACCGGGGTGACAGGAAATTGGGGTTTCATAATAATAAAACCTGGCAAGAAAGGGCCATGGTAGTTAGATCTTTCGATGAATTTATGAATAGTGTCGCCATAAGTTTTAATGGAGCTGACTTTGACCTGGCCATGTTCATCTTTAAGTACCTGAGGTTCCATTACAGACACCGCACCCCGGCTGATGGTTTCTCTATAACTTTTCTCAACATCATCAACCCAAAGGGCCAATACCTTAACCCCGTCACCATGTGATTTTACATGATCGCTAATCTCGGAATTCGGTATCAAGGAAGAAGTTAATACCAAGCGTACCTTTCCTTGTTGCAGTACATATGAGGCCATTGATCTTACACCCGTCTCTGGTCCTGAATATGCAATTAGTTGAAAACCAAAGGTATGCTGATAGTAATGGGCTGATTGTTTGGCATTGCCCACATAAAATTCCACATGGTCCGTGCCTTTCAGAGGAAGAAAATCTTGTTCCATGCTTATTGTTGTTTTTATGAAATTCTGTTTACTTGCAAAGTAAACCAATTTTGGTCGCTGATAGTATAAAAATAACTATAGTAAAACCGATATGGATATAGATGCCCTTGACCTTTCTTTGGTCGCTATTGTTAAGAAGAAAAACGAACTTCACAAAATCGGTTATCAGGACCCTCGGTACGATGAAGTGGAGGAGGAGTTGCATGACCTGGAGGATGCGTTGATGAAGGAACATGGCGAGGATATGGAGGAGGTGATTCAGCAGGTACATGATAAGATATGTCCGGACACCGAGGTACTTATTCCTATTGCCTACTTGGCAAAATCTTATGTTCCCACCAAAGATCCTGATGGCAGTGATACGTTTGACGTAGATTTAAAAGAAGGTGTACCAGTTATCCTGGATGAATACCCCAACCAATTGACTCGAATGGTACTACTTCCTGCTCCACCCAGGTTGATTGTACAAGTGAACCGTGCTAAACGCTTTCTGGTCTGGCCGGAGTAGCTTATCTAAACCCCAATCTACTTCGTACACGATCAAGCACCGACTGTGCGATTTCTGAGGCCCTTTTCTCTCCATACTCTAATTGGTGATTGATCTCTTGCGGGTTTTGCATGAGCTCTTTAAAAATCACTCTTTCCGATTTGAATCGGGAAAGGATCAACTCAAAGAGGGCTTGTTTTGCATGACCATATCCGTAATTGCCTTTCAAATATTTATTGCGCATGTCAGCGATTTCATCGGATGAGGCCAGTAATCGATATAAGGCAAAGACATTGCAGTTGTCCGGGTCTTTTGGTGCTTCCAATGGCTTACTGTCAGTAACGATGGACATTACAACTTTCCTCAAGGGCTTCTCTTCCATAAATATGTCCAAGGTATTGCCAAAAGACTTGCTCATTTTCTGCCCGTCAGTGCCAGGGATTGTCATTAC
>QIEB01000680.1 GCA_003229495.1 Flammeovirgaceae bacterium | reverse complement strand
TAGCCAAAGGCCTGGGTGTAGTCAGGGAGGGAGCAAGAAACTTAACCGCGACATTCCTGGGCTTCAGGATCTCTAAATCACAGCAAACTTCTAACTGGGAAAAAGAACAGTTAACTACCAAACAGCAGCGTTATGCAGCTACTGATGCCTGGGTCTGTCATCAGATATATAATAAACTGGTGGGAATTGGAGTAGTCGAGAACGGTTTGGGTCAGTGATTGGTTATAAATAATAAGTGATAAGTTTTAAGGTTTCACCTTCCGATCACAGGTTTGAGTCACATATTATTGGTATCGCTTAGCCAGGCAATGGGATAAGTTCCCCGGATTGTTTATTCTTTGGCATTTGCGCATTCACTGATAACAAATAGTTGGTTAATAGTGTGGCCAGGTCTTTTCGTATCTTTTGATGGCTTTCTGCCAAATTAGTGGTCTCCCCAATGTCATTGTTGATGTTAAATAGTTCAAATCGTTGGTCCAGATGATAATAGATGAGTTTCCAGTCACCTTTTCGAACCGCACTGAAGGCACCAATGCCGGGGCCGGTGGGTCCCCATTCGTTTGGGTAATGCCAGTATAGCGGTCTATCCTGTACCCGCAATTGATTGTCTTTCAAAAACGGGACAAAACTTTTTCCATCAACAGTTTGATTAGTTTCATATTGATCAATACCTGCAATTTCCAGAATACTGGAAAAGAAATCTTCAATGATCAGGTAGTTATCGTTCTCTGATCCTGCCTGAACCACGCCCGGCCATTTGACTATCATGGGCTCCCGGATTCCTCCCTCATGAATAGAGCCTTTGCCACTGGACAATGGCTTATTGTGCGTGTGTGGCTGGCCACCCCTGGCTACCGCACTTAGGCCTCCATTGTCCGACATGAACAAGATTACAGTATTATCGGAAAGCTGTCTTTCTTCCAGATAATCCAGGATATTGCCTACACTCCGGTCCATACTTTCTATCATAGAGGCATAGCTGGCTTCGATGGAGTCCAGCCCCATTTCCAAATAATGATTTAAGAATTTTGGATTGGCCATGATTGGAGTATGTACGGTGTAGTATGCCATGTAAAGAAAGAAAGGTTTGGTACTTTGATCGAGTGCGCTCAGGGCCTCATTAGTTAGGGCGTCAGTTAAAAATATATCTTTGCCATGGTATTTCTCCAAACCCGGCACCGGCCAGGGGGTATCTTGAAATTCAGGAGTGTTTCCAAAATTCTCGGCGCCATAGTAGCTTTTAGGGGCCCCTGCGGCATGACCGGCTATGTTGACATCAAAACCCAGATTCAGTGGGTCCTCTCCTGGAGTCCCGATTGCGCCAAAATGTGCTTTACCCACATGAATTGTGTGGTATCCATGATGTTGCATTATCTCCGGCAGTGTGGTGGCGAAAACCGCATTTGGAAGGGTTGAATCAGGTGAAATACCGTTTACATTCCATAGTGGGAATTCCAGGAAATCATGGTTGGTCTCCATGGGTTTTATCTGGTCCGGTTGCAGTGTCCAGTTGGTTACCCGGTGACGTGCAGCATTCATTCCGGTCATTAGACTAACACGCGTTGGTGAACAAACCGGTGTGGCATAGGCTTGAGTGAATTTCATGCCCTGTGATGCCAACCGTTCCATATTAGGGGTTCGATATCGCTTATTAAAGGGTGTCTCTCTTTCCCAAAAAGGAACAGATGTATCCTGCCACCCCAGATCATCCACTAAAAATAAAATAATGTTTGGGGGAGGAGCAGGCACCTCAGTACTAGGATCCGAGCATGCCCAAAGCAGGCTTGCCAGCATTGTAATGCTACATAATTTCATCAGACACAATTATCAGTTTGCGCGATATATCAACGCTCTGCGCGGTGAGCCTCATCAGATACATACCATTTGGTACCCCAGTTAGATTAAATCTTATGGTTTCGTCGGGTGTTCTGCTCACCTCAGTATAATAAAATACCTGTTTACCCATAACATCAAAGAGCCCTATGGATATCTCTCCCGGATTTTGTATACCCCGGATTTTCAATATCCGGTTGACCGGGTTGGGGAAGTATTGAATATCCGGAGTGACCGGGTTTTTGGCGCTTACAATAAAATCTGTATTAAGCCGCATCAAGGTGGCTTCGCCTAGTGAATTAGTCTCGGAGGTAAGGTAATAGTCCATGTCATTAATTGCTTCGATGCCTTCAATTTGGAAGGACCCTTGAACCTGAAAGGTCAGTCGATTTATTTGTCCATTGCTAAAGTCATTTCCTATAAAATCTGAAATTCGTAGCAAAAAAGGTTCGGTAAACGTATATCCGATTAACATGATTTCCTGGGACAATAAATTGTACACACCACCTGTTACCAGTCCCAATGAATTGATCCTCCCTACCCGTTGTGCCAGATAGTCCCCTGGGATTTTAGGAACGGAGTAAATATTGGTTTGAAAATCGCCCCGGTTCTTGGTAAAAATATATAGGCTATCTTCAAAGGAAATGAGGGCAGCAGCATCAAAATTAGTTCGTTGGTTCTGCTCAAAGTTTTTCTGATCACTGTAGGCAAAACGGATGGTATCAGCTGATACAGTATCATTACTGACTTGAAAATAGTCCTGCAGGGAAATCCGGTATATTTTAAGATCTGTCCTGTCTCCATTGTTGTTGCCAATATCTCCAATGTAAATGTATTGCTGGTCAATACTCAGGTCCTCCCAGTCTCCATTGCTGGCATTCTCCACAATCAATTCTCGTATTAATTTACCACTGTCAGGGTCAACCTCATAGAGTATTGCTTCTCCGCCAGAATCATTGTGCGTGATAATTTTATCATTCAAAAAAATGACACCAGAAGATTCTTTGGTCTCTACCGGCAGAGATGCAATAGGCTCAACTGTGAAATTCTGAGCCTCTACATTTAAAGGAATGTAAGATAGAAATAAGCATAGAATTCCAAAGAGGCTTGTTGTC
>QIEB01000503.1 GCA_003229495.1 Flammeovirgaceae bacterium | reverse complement strand
TTATCAATGCTTTTCTGGCAGTCTCTTCGTGTCTGTCAATCATGAGAACATGATAACCTGTTTGAGCACAAATCTGGGCAATACCACTACCCATGGTTCCCGCACCCACTATTCCAACCGTTCTACTCTTAGCTACCTTTTTGGTTTCTCTTGGCTCCGCCTCTAGCAAGTCACCCAGCTCATGATCTGAAAACGATTTTCTTATTTCAAAGTTTCCATATTCATCCTCCAGCAAAAGATCACTATAAGGAACCCTGGTGTGTCCGGGTGACGGGATTTCTATCTTAGTGATTCCTCTGACCGTGCTCTTACTGGGCGCCAGTTCCATGACATCCCCCTGGCAGAAGATACACTTCTTTACATTGTAGTACCATTGCTTATGACAATCTCCACACTCATATACCACGTTAACCCCTCCTTTCAAGAATATGTACTACGGCCGTTCCACCAACTCCACCAATGTTGTGTGTGAGACCGATCTCAGCACCATCTACCTGGCGTTTGCCTGCTTCTCCTCTCAACTGAGTTGTAACTTCAAACACCTGGGCAAGTCCGGTGGCCCCTATAGGATGCCCGTCCGCCTTTAAACCTCCGTCAGTATTTATGGGCAAGTCGCCTTTGATTGATGTTCTCTCCTCCCTGACCCAATCTTTACTTTCCCCCGGTTTGCATATCTCCAGATCTTCCATAGCCACAAGCTCATTGATCGTAAAACAATCGTGAACCTCCACTATATCAAGATCTTTGGAAGTAATTCCTGCCAGTTCGTATGCCTGTCTACTGGCCACTTTTGCAGCCTCAAGAGAAGTATGTACTTTTCGATGAGCCAAAGAAATGTGATCTGTAGCCAGAGCGGATCCGGTAATTTTCACATCCCTGTCACCTTTTTTATTTTTTGAAATTACGACGGCAGCCGCGCCATCAGAAATTGGTGAACAGTCAAACAGATTTAAGGGAGAAGCTATTATGGGTGCATTCTTTATCATTTCGCGTGTTACATCCTTATGACTGAAATGGGCTAACGGGTTTAATCTGGAGTTGCAGTGGTTCTTGAATGAAACTAATTCCAGGTCTTCATGTGTAGTGCCGTATTTCTGCATGTGCTGTTGGGCGACCAGGGCATAATGTGCAGGGAAAATCAAACCCTGCATCTGATCTGCCATTCGATCTCCAGCCATTCCCAGGTTCTGGGAGCTCTCAGCAGCAGTTGAACTGGTCATTTTTTCAACACCAACTATAAGGATATTCTCAAATCGTGATAAAGCGATTATCGCCTGATACAGAGCACTACTACCGGAAGCACATGCCGTTTCTACGCGTATAATCGGCAGTCTAAGCTCTGGAAGCAGACTGGATACAACTGAGTTCAGATGCAACTGTTTCTCAGATGGACCGCCAATAAAATTGCTGACATATACGGCCCCTATATCTTCAATAGAAATAGGGCTATCGTTAATGGCATTATACATTGCCTGATAAATCAGTTCCGGCATAGTCTCGGTCAGAGTCCCAAACTTTGTCCTGCCAATTCCAGTAATATACATCTCATTCCCCTCCATTTCAGTCTGGTGCGAATTATAGTTTTGCTCCTTGATCTATTTTATAAATAAATCCATCAAAGTCATCAATTTTCTTAAATACAATAATCCACCCTTCAATCACCTTCCACAACTTCCCGGTTTTTGACTTGCAATTCCACATGTATTTGCTAAGGTTATTGATGTAAAAGATATTGTTAAACTTAAGTTTTGTGATTCATTCCAAGAGTGCAATTTATCCAGATTAGCTTTTAGGGGATGATTAACCATATGGAATCTATTAAAATCAAGATAACAAAAGCAGAATGGGATTTAAGAGCAAAAACTAAATTTCTGAGGATTGACGGGCTCGTAATGGTTGATTCCTTTGATGACGAAGTGATTGCAGAACAAGATGAGGACCATGTACTCAATGAAAAGATTTTAACAATTAGTATTGCAATAAATCCAAGTGGCGGTGAGAAGCAACCGCAACCATTACCATTTCACTTCGTAAGAATGACTGATGGTAACGAACCATGGACTCATGTACAAGCCGGAGACCGTAGCGGGACAAGCGTTAAATATCCTATCACTAAGATATCTTTTGCGTAAGCACAAATAAAAGGCTTAAAGACAAAGCTTTAAGCATAACCTGTATAGTGCACAGAATAAGAAACCATTATTTTACAAATTAACGAGGAAAACATATTATGAGTGATTCTAACAGTGATAAAGAAGTACTGGTGGTTACATCCAAACTAAAGAATTATATCCGTTCGTCAGCAGGAATGAGCACTTCAGCCAACGTTGCACCAGCTTTGTCTGATACCATCCGTAATTTGTGTGATCAGGCAATTGAGAATGCAAAGGCGGACAAACGCAAGACCGTAATGGATAGAGATTTTTCCTGAGGTTTAGTATCTAATAAAAATGGGAAACCTAATGAAGATTAGGTTTCCCATTTAAAATGAATAAATTGATCGGAGTGATAACAGTCGCTCCCATTAGTTACATTTAGAAATATCTTTTCAGCAACCCTTCAAGGGTCTTTGCATGGCGAGCTTCATCTTGTGACGACTCATCAAAGAAATTCCCTGCTTCTTCCACCCCTGCCTCCTTAGCCTTGACAGATGCATTTTTCTTACCTTTATTAGCACCTTGTTCACCTGCCAGCATTTTCTCTAAATTTTCTTTTGTAGATTCGCTTATTTTCCCGTTCAGTTCGGCAAAGCGCGCTGCATGCCATGCTTCATCCATCGCAAGTGATTTCAGTGCTTCCGCTATCTCCGGAAGACCTTCCCTTTGCGCCTGTCGAGACATTGCCAGATAAAGACCTACCTCAGCAGTCTCACCCTGAAAATTCAGTCTCACCCTGAAAATTCGCGTTTACCGCTTCCTCCACCGCACTCCCTTTAGCGCTACCAATTTTATTTACATTAACTAAATCTGCCATTTTTACCACTCTCCTAAATAATATGTTATAGAATAAATAGTGCCAACCATCAGTAACGATAGCCCGATTGATAATCAACAATCATTACAGATACAGAGAGAAGAAAATATCATATTTTGTTCAGGAAGTCAATAAGCGAATAACCCAAACTGGCCGAGTAGGAATTATTGAGGAATTCAGGAATCCCAATAATTCCTTAATCTCTCAATTCCCCAATACT
>QIEB01000358.1 GCA_003229495.1 Flammeovirgaceae bacterium | reverse complement strand
GTAAGTTGCTGTATGGCTACTTCCGGATCGGATGTTGGTAGTTGACAGGTTTGATGGTAACATACATAAATTTTAGTGTGGTTCGGAACAATCCTGTCTTTTAGCAGAGATAGAGAACTCTTTTTCGAAGAGCCTATCATGATTTTATGTGGATGGAAGTGGGTAGCTAATTTTTTGCGATGGGTTTCTGCCTGCTCACCACCGATCACAACTTCCGCAGTAGAAAAGTTAGAAAAGCTGTAGGCAGTAGCCCAGTTGCTCATGTATACTGGATCTGCCGATATCAGCGAACTTATCCTGTTGATCATCTTATCATGAATATCCAGATATGATTTACGCCCAAGTATGGATCCCATGATCAGCAGATTGCTTGCCATCACGGAGTTGGAAGAGGGGATTACATTGTCAAATAGATCTTTCTTTCGAGCTATCAGTGAATGACTTTGTCTATCAGTATAGTAGAATAATGAATCCTGTTGGTCATAAAAATTGTCAATGGCAAAAGACATAAGGTTCTGGGCACTATATAGCCACTTTTCCTGAAAGGTCACCTGATATAAACCCAGGTAACCAAATATAACTGAAGCATAATCTTCCAAAAAAGCTGGTATCATCTCCTTCTCTGTCTGGTAAATTCTATATAACTGATCATCTACCCTCATAGACTGCTCCAGGAACCCGGCGCATTCCAAGGCAAGTGTAAGGAATTTTTTTTCAGTAAATACAGCATACGCGTCTGTCAGGGCTTTAATCATTAGGCCGTTCCAGCCACAAATGATCTTGTTATCCAAACCGGGCCGGGTGCGTTTATTTCGTACAGCCATCAGCTTTTCCTGATACTCCGGAACTATATTTCTTAACCAAAGGGGATCCATCCCATGGACTGAGGCGAAGGATTCCAGTTTCTCTTTGCGGTGAAGGATATTTTGTCCAGGCTCCCAGTTGCCTTCAGGGGTTAAACCATAATAATCCACTAAGAAGTCTCCATCTTTTCCCACAGTTTCCAGGAAATCGTCATAGTCCCATACATAGAATTTACCCTCTACCCCTTCACTGTCGGCGTCCAGGGCTGCATAAAAAGCCCCTTCCTGGCTGCGCATCTCTCTGGTTAAAAACTCAATGGTCTGATAAACCACACTTCGATATTCGACTTTATTAGACTGTGAATAGCCCAGCGAATACAGACTTACCAGCTGGGAGTTGTCATATAACATTTTTTCAAAGTGAGGAACAAACCACTTTTCATCTACAGAATATCGGGCAAAGCCACCACCGATTTGATCGTATAATCCACCATGGGCCATTTTGTCTAAGGTTAGGTAAAGCTGGTTTAATAGGTCAGGTTCAGGGTATCGCGCACAATAGTGTAATAGGAAGTTCCAAATCACCGGCATGGGAAACTTGGGCGCTTTGGCCATGCCGCCGTTAATTTGGTCGAAATGTGTGGTTAATTTTTTTATGGCGTGGTTGAGTATCCCTTCTTCGGTGTTTTCCCTGTTTAACCCATACTTTTCAACCGCTCCGATATTGAGCGCTTCTCTGAATTTCCCCCCTGATTCCTCCAATGCCTTACGGTTTTCTTTGAACGCATTGGCAATGTTTTCAAGTAGCTGGACCCATTGTTTGGGAGGGAAATAGGTGCCTCCGTAAAACGGTTCCTGATTTGGTGTGAGAAATACATTCAGGGGCCAACCACCAGGAATACCCATGGCCTGGATGGCCTCCATATATATTTGATCTATATCCGGGCGCTCTTCACGATCCAACTTTATGCATATGAAGTGTTTGTTCATAATGCTTGCTATGTCTTCCATTTCAAAGGACTCGTGCTCCATCACATGACACCAGTGACAGGCGCTATATCCAATGCTGAGCAAAATTGGCAGATCATTATTTTGGGCTTTATCCAGCGCTTCTTTACCCCAGGGATACCAGTCCACTGGGTTATGAGCGTGTTGAAGCAAGTAAGGACTGGTCTCCAGGATTAGCCGGTTGCTGTTACTGGTCATTTCAGGTTTTTCTTTAATAAAGCAATCTCCTTGGTAGTATCTATATTGCCTGGTAGCTGTTTGATTAGTTTTAAAGTTTTTTTTAAAAACTCCTGATGGGTTGCAGTTTGGGGGTGGAAAGGACGATGCTCTAAACTAAGACAGATCTTATGCCACTGTTTAATAAAATTCCTGGCTGACAGGTCAAGGTAGTTCTCTTTAAACATGTCCCAAATATAGCTCCGGGCGGTGTCATTTGGGTGAATCATGTCGCTTTCGAAGAAACGGTAATCCCTTAAATCGTCCACCATTATTTCGAAGCCAGGGAAATAATTAACCTCCGATTGGCCTTCGGCCATTTGTTCACAAGCGACACGAAGCAAGGACTTGCTGACACTGTTGTTTAACAGACCTTCTTTAATATGCCTGATGGGGCTAACTGACAAAATCACTTGCGGTCTGGGGACCTCCCAGGATGACCATAGGTGATGAAATTCCTGGACTATCCTATCTATAGGAGTAAAGGTCTTCTCAAACTCCTGTGGTGGTACTTTATGACAATTGGCTACTACTTGATCAGTTTTCAAGTGCTTATACTGTATGGCGGACCCAAATGTCAATAACAGAAAATCCAATGCCTTAAGTTGCGCTATTAGCTCATTCAAACGCTGCTTGATCAGTTTTTCAAGACCAACCCGGGAAGTATGAGCAATTGATCCGTGAAATAAGTAATTGTACCATATCCCCTGATTGCAGATATAGGTATTTTCTGGAGGTTGTTTTCCTATCAGGGCCAGCCTAAGTATGCTAAATTGGGCCAGGGGATGAAAAATAACTCCAAATGGATTGACCAAAATACGGAACTTGTTTTTAGCAAGTCGCCCTCCAATAAAATCTGCGAAACAACTGCCCAAAGAAAGAATCTTACTGTTCAGCGTTATGGAATGAGCTAAGGGTACCAGGGAAACGGGGGTACGAAACA
>QIEB01000517.1 GCA_003229495.1 Flammeovirgaceae bacterium | reverse complement strand
AGCAAGGCAACGCGATCCTTGTCCTCCACCTTCCACTTGTCGAGGATATCCATAATAACGATGGATATGCGAATTCGTTCTTGTTCGCTGAATTCTGTCACTGACTATTTTGTCGGTTGCGTTAACAGCACCCTAGCACGGCACCAATCAGATTTCCTTGCGCTTGGCCTCATTAAATACGTGTGCAAGAAACCGAGGAATGTCTGCTTTTGAGATAAGAACAGACATTGTATGTCTATTCACCTGACTTCGCGTCTGGAAGTCGGTTTTCGACCACAAGCGGTCATTCAGAACTCGTACAATAGCAGTGAATCCTCTAGCCAACCTTAATGTACAGATACAAAGATATTGGTACAACCAGGAATTACCCCTTGATTCCTCAGCGAAGTTATATCACCAATCTTTCTGCTGCCATCTTTATATGAAAACGATACGAGATAAGGACCTATATTTTTATATATATTGGGGTGATTGTTGAAGGCCTGTTGAAGTCTCATAACATCTTTTTTAGCTTCTTTTGAGCAGACATTCCGACCATTGATCTTGTTTATGTTTACTGACGTGAAATTCATTTCGCTAATGTTCATCCTGAAATTGGTTTCCTTAGCAACAGCCTCAACCATGTCGGCTAATTCAAACTTCACTTTCTGATCCTGGCCATGAACATAACCAGAAAATAGAAATACACCAGACAATAACAGGAATCGAAGTGTGAATTTGGTTCTCATAAATATCTCGTCTGCCTAGATAATTGCAATGTCCGCCCAGGCTCGGTATCCGTCAGCATAGTAAATGTCCATTATTTAGGGCAGTTCTCGACTATAAGTAGACACTTACATCAAGCAGCTAACACTTCCCATATCTTCTTATAACAATAAAAAATACTAGTCCGTATGGCTTATCGAGCAGACTTTTATCCTTATCAACCTCTCGCACGAAAATATCTGGCAATTCATTGTCACTATTTGGAAATCTACAGAGCCCCATTTCCTTTAGCATCATATCGAATGGTGTTTTGTCGCGTCGACTACGATCAGCTGGATTTTTTCTCGCAATTCCCCCGTGTATAAATCCAGCAAAAAATCCTTTTGCAAAATCCCTGCATGTATAACCTGATGGGAAATCATTATTTAAATAGCTTTTGCATGAATTATATAAATAAACTGTTGAGTTATTTGCTTCTGCTTTCGGTATGTGTCCAATTGCAACATAGGCAAATAAAACCAGGAAGCTAATTCTAAACATTAAGATTTCACTTGTCTGTAATTACATGGAGAAAGATCCGCTTCGGGTCGCGAGCAGTTGTTAGGCACATTTTAGCCAGGTAGGGTGGGCATAGTCCACCATCAGCGCTCACCGAATTCCCCTTCTATCGGTTCTGGAGTTCCACGCCAGTCTTCTGCATAGATCTCCTGTTTCGCATAACGATGAAACTGCGTTGCCAAATATTTCTCCTGTGGCTCATCCTGCCTTGTTGGTGGACGGTGCCCACCCTACGTGACTAGAATTTGTACATCTATTTCAATTTAGGTTGAAAAGTATCTTCTATATATCGAAATTCTTTTGCACTCCAGCGATAGGAAATACTTCTCTTGCTGGATACGCTATTTGTCCGAACAGGTTTCTTACCCCACGAAAAGTCATCGCAATTCATTTTTTCTACCTGTTTACCAACTACAATTTTTCCCTCAGATTTGCCGAAATCTAGAGTGACGAATTTACGATCTCCATCTCTACCTTTTTCTCGGTATGCTTCAAAACAATTCTGCGTTTCGGTTTCCATATCAAAGATATTCACCATTTTTTGACTACTTTTATTGAATTTATATATCTGGGTTTGTGTGCCAAACGCAGGAACCGAAGAAATTGGGAAAGTTTTTTTATAGAAAAACTCTAATTGCCCGTCACCGGTAAAGTCTGCCACTTTTAGCTCTGGCTTTGGACTGAATCCATATTTCCCCAATGGTAACGAGAATTTGCTAGTTATATTGCCTTCTGAATCCAGGCGAAATGCCTGAGCATCTTTCCAGCCACACGCAACCAACAGAACGGTGACATACCCATCATTAAGTTCGCGCAGCCATACAATTTCTTTTACGGATTTTTTGTTGTCATGAGTATAATCAGGACATGAAGGAGAATACTCTTTAATTATTCTAAGATATATTGCTTTATGTGGCTTACTTATCGAAGACTCGTTCTTAAGCATGCTAGAAATATAGTCGATCTGTTTCTGGCGAATTTCCACATCCGTGGGTGCCTTTTTCTCATCTGATTGCTGGCGCGCCCTAGCGGCTGCTATAAGATCTGGCAGATCACTAGATGGTTGATAGGCATCATTGCGACCGCGTAGAGATCCGTCCGAATTAACTACGATGAATTCTCCGGCATATTTCATTTGCGGAGAATCTTTCTTTTTATCACATGTAATTTGACTACTTACCATAAAAGAGCCATCTGGCTGGTTCTTGATCTGTAAAACATCTTCAATACGATCAATCTTGAATTGGTTGGCTGGGCATTCTGGTAAATATTGGTCGATAACAATCTTTAAAATATCTCGATGACGCTGACTAATACTGCTGTTTTCGGATAATAATCTTTCTAAAGTAGGTTGAATCGAACCTATTTCTTTTGTCTCTGCAAGTAGCACTGTAGGCAGTGCTACACTGAATGCACAGAACATCAGGACAAATATTCTTGGTTTAATTATGTGGTTAAGAATTGTCATGGTTCATCATTGGTATTGAATCACTGCTTTTATCGAGACAAGGCGAGATTTGTCTGCAGCAAGCCGTTGTCTGCTATGGATCGAGAGCGGAACCTTCCAGTATTCTAGTCAAAATCTGTCCTTTATGTCAGCTAGTGCCCCAAAATTGTATGTATCTCTGTCTACCGTCAGGCGACGTAGCGAGCCAACAGGCCCATGGTGTAGTCACCGGACTGCAGTGGAATACGGACGCGGTAGCCCCCGCCCGGCACTTCCTGCATTGGCTGGCCTTTCATGTCTTCTATATGTTCCAGCCTGAAATCCCTGTTCCCCTGTGGCAACACCAGTTCCATTTTGTCACCGATGGCAAATTTGTTTTTCACTTCT
>QIEB01000120.1 GCA_003229495.1 Flammeovirgaceae bacterium | reverse complement strand
TTACCGCCGCTACCGTCGAAAATGTGGTATTTTATCTCCAAACCCTGAAGCCTCCCTTGCCCAGGAATCAGGAAGACCCACTGGTTCAATCAGGTAAAACACTATTCGAAGATATTGGCTGCACCAATTGCCATCTTCCTACTTTACAATCCGGATTTAGCCACATCGAAGCATTATCTAACAAGGTGTTCCATGCTTATACCGATCTATTATTACACGATATGGGTCCCCAATTGGACGACGGGTTTGTACAAGTCTCGGAGTTAAGCTCAGAGTGGAGAACCCCACCGCTATGGGGAATAGGTCTTTCAGCTAACAGCCAGGGGGGGGCAGTACATCTGCTTCATGATGGAAGAGCAAAATCCTTCGAAGAAGCCATTCTTTTGCATGGTGGCGAATCAGAGGCCAGTAAAGAATCATTTGAGCAATTGGATCAGGGTGAAAAAGAAAGTGTGATAAATTTTTTAAAATCGTTATGAACTGGAACCGAAGAAAATTCGTAAAAACCACTTCCGTCCTGGCCGGAGCAAGCAGCTGTGGATTGATCTCGTTGGTAGGTTGTACTCCCGTAAAATACCTATCAGGGGAAGTTAAAAACAACGCCCTGGTAATTGATAAATCCCAGTGGGGTGATGCGGAATTCGTATTGGTTAAAAACAAAAAATTACCTAAGCCAATTTTTATCAAACCAACCAATGACGGTTATACCGCACTACTATTGGAATGTACCCATAAAAAGTGTGGGGTTCGACCCAATTCAAGATCTTTAAAATGCCCCTGTCATGGTAGTGAGTTTGACCATGTTGGCAATGTACTGAAGGGGCCGGCAGAGAGAAATCTAAGGTCATTTAAAATTTGGGACGACGACAATTCTATATATATTCAATGACCCGTATAGATAAGTTCATACTGTTTGTAGTACTATTATTCCTGCCCATGGCTGAATTGTTGGCCCAGAATGATAGTCTTCAAACGACCAACAAAGAAGCCATATTTAACAGGCCATTCGTCCTGCAAAATCAGTTGGGAACGGCATCTACAGCCATCGGAGGATACATTGAAGGTAATACTAACTACTTTTCAACGGAAGGTATTAGTGATGGTTTCTCTATGGAACTAAGGCTCTTTACCATATTTATTTACGCTAGCGTAGGAGATTTTATACGGTTCATTTCTGAACTGGAATTCAAACACGGGACCGAGGAAATAGACATGGAAACAGCTTTACTTGATTTTGAAATAGACCCTGCTCTGGTCTTCCGTGCCGGTATTTTGTTGCCTCCGATTGGCTATTTCAATCAGAATCATGATGGTCCTAAATGGGAGTTCATTGACAGGCCGTTGATATCCACCACTATTATTCCCACTACGCTTGCAGAAGTGGGGTTTGGTTTCCATGGGGATCTTTCCCTGGCGAGCAACCTGTTCACCTACGAGATCTATCTTGTCAATGGCCTACAGGATGGTGTAGTAGACAATACCATCGGGCGAACAGACCTTCCATCAGGGAAAGCGGACAGGCGTTTTAAAGAAGATAATAATGGCAGCCCCACCCTTACCGGACGGATAGGATATAATATTTTTTCTTTAGGTGAGTTAGGTGTCTCATTCTATGGCGGTCGCTACAATACTTACAAGCAAGATGGGCTGGTGGTGGATGAGAAGCGAAGTCTGCAAATAATGGCCCTGGACTATAATCTTAAAATTAAAAAATTTACCATACTCGGTGAGTGGGCCATGGCCAATATAGATGTGCCCGCCTCTCTGGGGCCCGCTTTCGGAGATAAACAATGGGGAATGCACACCGATCTAATCTATCCAGTTCGCAAAGGAAGTATCTGGCGCTGGCAAAATACTACTATCAATACCAGTATTCGGTTTGAGTATGTGGATTACAATGTAGGTACATTTGCTGAAACCGGAGAGAACCGGTATGACCAGATCGTGTCAGTAATGCCAGGAATCGGGCTTCGTTTTGGCACCAATACTGTACTAAAAGCGAATTTTCGCTATCAATGGGAGCGGGACCTGCTGGGGAACCCCAATATTCGTACCCTAGGCTACCAATTTGGCTTTGCCAGCTACTTTTAGATTTTGTAAATTACCCCGGTGAAACAAGTACCCGGCGTGTGTTTATATTTATTGGGGTGGTGGTTGCTCCACAGTTGCAGCAGTCCAAAGATCATTACCTATGCCCATCCTACCGCTGACTTTGACCGGTATCAATCCTTTCGTATTGCTCCACATGCAGAAATCGAGGACCTCTCTCGAAAAGGTCATGAAACATATACCCGGCTGGATACTTTTATTGCTTCCCAACTTAAGTCCAGAGGATATCAATACAGAAATGACGCCGATCTGGTTATTGATTACGAAATCAGCACCGGACTTAGTCAAGACACTCAGAATCAATACTACGATCAGTATTCGTGGTACTACTCAAGTTATAGCTATGCTGCACCACCACAGCAAATAGAAGCCATGGTGGAGATCGAAATGATCGACGCCGCCACCAAAAAAACCGTGTGGACGGGAAGCGCTGACCTGACTTTAAAAAGTCGTGGAGATAGCAATGTGGAACGCATTGAACAGCAGATTGTAGGGATATTTGAACGATTTGAATATAGCGCTGATAACACATGGTAACATTTTTTTCTGGTCTCGATAGCGCCGTTTTCGCTGTCCAATCCACTACGGATCCAACCTCCCCTGATATTGAGAAACTAGCATGGCTGTTTGGTGGAGCCCTGCTGGTTGAGGAATCCAGTATCCAGGGACCTTTTCGAGGTCCACGCCGGGAAATGATTACTCCCTGGAGCACCAATGCGGTAGAAATAACCCAGAACATGGGCATTTTAGGTATCACACGGATAGAGGAATTCACCGGACTACAGCCGCATGATGAGGTGGACCCCATGTTAGAAATGCTTTACCCTGTTCTTAATCAATCCATTTTCACTATTGAAAAGCAACCGGATCC
>QIEB01000359.1 GCA_003229495.1 Flammeovirgaceae bacterium | reverse complement strand
CTTCCTGGTCTCGAAAACTGGCGGTAAGTTTCATCCCAAAGGTAAACTTGTCAGAAATGAAGAAGGTATTTCGTGCAGTTCCTGTAAACCTTTGAACTTTGTCAGCAATGGTTTGTCCCTGATCACCCAGGTAACTTATTGAATAATAGCTATTGGATTTTTCTGTTCCTGAAGTGAAACTAAGAGAATGTTGTTGTTGTAAACCCACGTCTCTAAATAGTACGTCAAACCAATCTGTATTGGCATTTTCATACTGATTGAGAAATTCATTGTTCAGAGTACCACCAGGTCCCCAAGGCAGCTCATGTTCGGCTATCAGGGCAAACATTTTACCCATTGCCCCATAGTTTTGAGCCCTTACTGAAGTGCTGATGTCTATTAAGCCTTTATCCACTAATTCTCTATACACGGACATTTCCTCGGCGGAATTGAGTAAATCGAAATTATTGTAGGTAGGCCGTAGTCTGGCGGAGAAGTTACCCGAGTAATTTACCGTCAATGCCCCGCTTCGTCCCCGTTTGGTAGTTATTACAATCACTCCATTTGCTGCCCTGGCCCCATATATGGCAGTTGCCGAAGCGTCCTTGAGTACCTGGAAGGATTCTATATCATCTGGATTCAAGTTGGCAACGGAAGAGCTGATAAGTGTATTGGCGTTTCCTGAGATCAGGTCCTCGGTGTCCACATTCGCGAGATCTTCTAAAATGACACCATCTACTACAAATAGTGGTTGATTATTTCCATTAATTGAAGTATTTCCCCTAATCCGAATTTTTGGTGCAGTGCCAAATGACCCTGATACATTGTCTACACTTACTCCGGCTACTCTGCCTTCTAAAGACCTACTGGCGTCTGCCAAGCCAGATATCCTAATATCCGACATTTTAACGTTTTCAGAACTTCCGGTGAATAATTTCCTATTCACCTCCTGAAATCCTGTAACCACCACTTCATCCAACAGCGCGGTGGACTCCTGCATGGTGACATTCCAATTTTGATTTCCGGATACCACCAATCTGGCTGCCTCCATTCCCACCATAGAAAAGATCAAAGTCTCACCATCTGTCGCCTGCAACGTGAAATTTCCATTAAGGTCAGTTGTCGTTCCAGTGGTGGTGTGCTCGATATTTACTGCAACTCCTGGTAATGATTCACCCAAGTCATCTTTGACATTACCAGTCACAGAACGTTGTACCTGTCCATAAACTCCAGAACATAAAAACAGCAGTATGCAGGTGCTTACTTGCCACAAGAATCCTCTCATTAGTAGGTGACTAACTCTCATAAAATGAAAATCATAGCATTAATAGTTGCGGAATCAGTGGCCTCTACTGTAGTTCAAAGGTGAAATCCACATCCAGTACGTTGCCAGCGTTGTCCTGTAACAATACAGTAATAAATCCGCCATCTCCCTGGTCATTTTTGAAGGTGGCCGCTTCCAGTGGATTGAACTGGGCGCCAATTACTGTTTCCAAATTTTCTGGCGATAAATCAATGTTATCAAATGGACCGTCATAATCGAGCAAAAAGAATTGCCACTCCTCATCACCCAGCACAATAGGACCCTCTTCGTTCGGGAATGTTACAAATTCAATACCATTACCAACCGGTCCAACAGCAATGTTGGCTCCAATTATATCTAAAAACCCGCTGGTGTTGTTGGGATCTACCGGCTGGAGTACTGAGAATAAATCTGGAAGTTGTTGAAAACCCACTGAATCAGGATCCCATGCCACTCCCCCGTTAGTGATAGGAAACACATTTACCACATAACCCGTTAATACTCTTTCCAGAATTGAAACATCCTGAACCAAAGAGTCCACTTGGTCATCTTCGGTAAAAGCTCGTAGAGTGACGGTAACCGTCCCTGGTGAAGTAAAGGTGATAGTTGGGGAAATGTCCGTGACTATCTGCCCATCGCCAAAATCCCATTCATATCTGGAGGCGTTAGTGGTCAGATTGTCAAACATCACAGGTATGCCTACCTCCACAACTTCCGGATCCAAAAAAAAGTTGACCAAAGGTACCGGAAAAGGATCGTCTTCGCTACAGGAAGATAAAACAAGTAAAAAGAGGAATATACTTAGTGGTTTGTAAAGTTTAGTCATGCGAAATAATTTTAATTGTACACAGAAAGTTACTGAGATTTACAGTGTCATCCCATAAAAAGGTTCAAATTATAGTTTTAGCCACAAACCATCAATTGTTGTCTTAATTTATTGTGAATATGTTTTCCACCATAATTTAACGGGTCCGTCATTACGATGACGCAGTAAATACCCGGTAGGTTGGCCTGACATTTAATATAATATTTTGGATAAATAATATAATGACAACACAACCAGACCTCTCAAAGTTTCACCTGATAGTTATTGATTGAGATTGGAGTTATAGAAACATAAACTGGTGGTAGGATATCCTACCACCAGTAATCAAATTTATAGATCTGGCTGAGGAGTCAATCGTAAATAGGGTCTTATCTGCGTATATCCTTTCGGGAATTCTTTGTCGGCCACATCGTTGGAAATTGTAGGGAGAATTACACAATCCTCACCTTGTTCCCAGTTCACAGGCGTAGCTACCCTGTGATAGGCTGTCAGCTGTAGAGAATCAATTACCCTTATGATCTCATTGAAATTTCTTCCGGTGGAAGCCGGATAAGTCAGGGTAAGTTTGATCTTCTTATCAGGATCTATGATAAATACCGAGCGTACTGTACCCTTTTCATCGGCATTGGGATGAATCATATCATACAATCCCGCCACTTGCCGGTCCTCATCCGCAATCAACGGAAAATTTACTGTGGTATTTTGGGTTTCGTTAATATCCTGGACCCATCCTTTGTGAGCATCCATTGGATCTACACTTAATGCAACGACTTTTACGTTTCGTTTATCAAACTCTGATTTTAATTTGGCAGTAGCGCCCAATTCAGTAGTACAAACGGGGGTGTAATCAGCAGGATGTGAAAACAATACTCCCCAGG
>QIEB01000232.1 GCA_003229495.1 Flammeovirgaceae bacterium | reverse complement strand
AATAATTCGGCCTTGTCCCTGCCCCTGCATCGCTCGTCTTCACCAAGGAAGAAAACTTCATCCATACCTGCATGGAATGCATCGGCCTCAAACACCTCTACGATTTCATCAATGACGTCAAAAATCACCTCATGCACATCAGGGTGCAACGGACAATAGCTCAGACAATACAAACCCCATTCATTAGGCCATTCGATTTCTTCATCCAGAGGAATATCGGGAGTTTCATTAAATTGCGGATAGTTCTCTAATAACTTCCCCACATTTGCATACCAGGACTGGTGCCCCAGCATATTAACCTGGGGAATGATTTTTATACCTCCTGCCTTACACGCTTTCACTATCTTTTTCACTTCCTCTTTTGAAAGGGCATCGTCAGCAACCAGTTCCGGACGAGATTTGTATTGGTAGCGGTAGTCGATCCTTAAGACAATGGTATTTAGTTTCCTGGTGACCAATTCATCATTTACGAAATCAATGAATTGATCCACACCATCCGGCGTGGGCGCTGCCATACAGATGCCACGCACCGGAAGCAATGAATCTAATTTATTTTGCGACTGACTATGGGTCGCCAAGAAGCTAAGGAAACTACAAATGAATAAATACTTTTTCATGGGCACATAATTTATGTATTAACCAGGTTACTTTAACTAACCTTATCTAAAAATGATGGTTTATGTATTCGACCAACTGCTGTCCTACAAGCTTGTCGGTGGCCGGGTTGGTCCTGACAAAAAACTCCTTTTTATCATAAAAACAAGGCTTTTTTGAAGGTTGGCATACCACTTTCAATATCATTTTCCCTAGTATACTGATGATATCATAATCGATATGCGGGTAGAATTCAGGCCCAATTTTTGAGTTGACCGCATTCCTGAAATGTAACAGATAACTATCTTGTGAATTAAATAGATCTTCTTCTATCCCGGTTACAATTCCCTTATCGTTGACCCCGATCAACAAGGTGCCACCGTGGGCATTAAGGAATCCAACTACTGTTTTCAATGATGATTTTTCGATGGCAACGTCCTTATTGAGGGTTACTATGTTCCTGGAAAACGTTTGTTTAAACTCAATGAATTTACCTTCACCTTTCCTGATTATTGCCAGCACCTCATCCTCTAGTGAAAGGGATTTCAGAGGTTCCTGAATGGAGTCATACTGTTCCAGTATAGAGCTAACATTTTTGGGATTGAGCCCGATTTCAAGTTGAAGCTTGGTGATTATTTCTTGCAGGTTACGCAGTTTAGAGCTGGTTTTAATCAAAAGTCGTTGCTCTTCCATTCCGGGAATTGCTACCGTGCTTTCCAATAGGTCTGATTTGGAGATATGGGAAATAAATGATCCTGAGTTAAGAGAATCAAGGATCAACCTGCCTAAATTCGATTGATAAAAGAGTACCAGGTAATCAGCCAGTACCACTCGTTCATCTAGCTGAATTTGGAAAAAGTATTTAGACTCATCCGAAGGCCGAAGGGAAGAAACTACCTTTGAGTTGCCAACTCGCCGTATGTAAAATGAATTAACCAAATCATCAAATTTCGATTTGGTCCTGTTGGTTTTTACTGTAACCTCTTCCAACTTGTACAATTGGTAATTCTTGTATTGCTTCTTCAAATTTCCGATCTGGGAACTAGTTGCATACCCGCTAAACGAGTTGAATTCTCCCTTGGGTATTAACTTCCCGGTTTCCAGACGCTCCGTATCAGTTTTTGAAACGAAATTTTTTAACAGCAAGTTGTTTTCATCGCCTATTTCCCCAACGAATATACTGTGGCCGGCGGTGGTGGAGAACGCCAACAGTATAGGACGAAAAGTGGTAATCGGATCTAAAATATTCTCTGGAGTATTGAATGCCGCATAATAAATAAAGCCGTCTTCCTCCAGTATTTTTAGGACCTTCCTCCCTCTTGAGGAAAAAAGGATTGCAGGCTCAACGATAAAAATGGCGAGACCTTTAGGATTGAGTTTTTGAACGGCTTTGTACAATAAGTCCCAGTTCTTGTTCACTTTCCCCTTCGGAAACAACTCCGACTCTACCTTCTTGATATTTAGCGGTAAATCACCAACTATCAGATCATAACGGCCGTTATCAAGCATCAGTTGCTCCTCTTTTTCAATTGAATCGCATTCGTCAAATCGAAGATCTGCAAACATATTAAGCCCGGAAAGATGCAGCAATAATGTGGTTTTCGGAGCCATCGAATTCCTTAGAGTACTAACAAAATCAGTTAATCCTGATTTATTTTTATTAAGTAAATTTTCTGCTTCTTGATAATAAGACATCTCTTTCGCCCCGGGCCACTGCCCTTAATGTAGATAATTGTTATCTATATCCTTAACTTTAAGTGCGCTTTTTCAAACAACGAAGTAATCCATATAATTAACAGGGAAAAGAGCAATGACTTGATGATGCCAATCATCCCGCCTCTCAAAAACTGAGGGAGATATAGCGCGGTTAAGGACATGATGGCATAGTAAAAATATGGAATCAGGTAAGTGGTAAGGGTGCTTCTGCCGGCCGGAGCAAATACTTTCGCCCAATAGGTTCGGTTGAAGATATCTGCAATAATGAAGAGCACCGCAAAAGATACCAGTCCTACACCTACACTGATATCTGTCCAGGAAGGTGTTCCTCCCAATTTGGCTATGCCACCAAAGGGCCTAACCATAAAACCGTAAGCAGTGATCAGTATGCCCAGCACCAGCAGGATGGTGAGAAACTGTTTGTTGTTTTCTTTATTTCCATACTTTAAATAGATCATGGTAGCCAACAGGCCGCTCAAAACACATATATGATCTGAAAATCCTACCACCAATTTGATCGAGGAAAATGCGGACAAGGCATCAATATATTGTGACAGATGCAAAAGATGTAAGGCTCCCCAAACCAGTGCAATCAGCAGCAGGCTATTTCCTAGTAACAGGTAAACAAAGGCGCTGAATAAATAAGCCCAGCCAATGATACCCAAGATTCCCCACCAATGAGG
>QIEB01000140.1 GCA_003229495.1 Flammeovirgaceae bacterium | reverse complement strand
GCCCCAATATGACTTATCCTGTACTGATCTACCAACTATTACCTACAGGGCTGCTGGGATTAGTAATAGCCGGTTTGCTGGCTGCTATGTCCTCCAGTATTTCAGCTACCTTAAACTCCGCCTCCACCCTAATTACAATGGACTTTGTCTCCAAGATCAATAAAAACATATCCAATAAAGGCCTGGTAAAAACAGGGCAGATTGCTACCGTAATACTGGTGATTTGTGCCGCTGTGTGGAGTCCTATGATAGAAACCGTAGCCAGCTCACTGTGGGAATACCTGCAACTGGTACTTGCCTATATCAGCCCGCCTATTGTAGCAGTCTTTATTGTGGGGCTTTTCTACAAGCGTGCCAATGGGGACGGGGCTTTTTATAGCCTGATCCTGGGGTATCTGACAGCTGTTACTTTTATTCTTTTAAAAATCAATGGCATCGCACCCAACATCACTAATATACATTTTCTGCATCAGGTCCCCATCCTGTTTATAATTTGTGTGTTTTTCAATGTGGTGATCAGTAATTTAACTGCTCCACCGCCCATTGAAAAAGTGCAACAAATGACCTGGTCACGCAGTATTTTCACGGAAGAAACCAAAGAATTAGAGGGGTTACCCTGGTATAAAAATTATCGTATATTAGCCATCATTTTGCTGCTGATCACCGCTTTGGTAGTTGGTTGGTTCTGGTAGAAATTCTGGCATATGGAACACCTATGGGGTATTGACCTGGGTGGCACCAAAGTTGAAGGTGCTGTTTTAGATGGAAAGACATTTGAAGTAATAGCCCGCACCCGTATTCCCACAGAGAAAGAGCAGGGCTACCACCACATCGTCGGACAAATAAAAAAGTTAGTGTCCCTGTTAGAAGTAGAATCAGGTCTTTCTGCGAATACCATAGGGATCGGCACACCAGGATCCCTTGACCCTGATACCGGCACCCTGAAGAACAGCAACACCACCTGTCTAAATGGCGAAAGGATATTCGATCAGGTCCAGGCTGCTCTGGGTATTCCCATTAAAATGGCCAACGACGCTAACTGTTTTGCTCTGGCAGAAGCCCGGATGGGAATTGTTCCTGAAGTTTGCCCTGAAGCCAAGGTAGTATTTGGAGTGATAATGGGAACGGGGGTTGGTGGCGGCGTGGTGATAAATAACCAGGTAATAAATGGACGTCAAGGTATTGCAGGTGAATGGGGCCATACTTTTCTAGACGACTCCGGAGGTCCCTGCTATTGTGGTGATACCGGGTGCACCGAACAGGTAATATCCGGACCGGCATTGGAAAGGTATTACCATAAGATCAGTGGACAGCAGGCCAGTCTCGAAAACATTGTGGCCAGATACCGGGAACAGTCCGATTCTCATGCCACTCAAACCATTGAACGACTGTTGCATTTTTTTGGTAAAGGTTTGTCTAACGTGATCAACATTCTTGATCCTGATGTAGTAGTATTGGGTGGTGGTGTAGGCAATATCTCCGAATTATATACCCTTGGTGTTGAAAGTCTGGAGGAACACATATTCAACACCCGTTTTGAAACCATTATCGCTAAACCTAAACTAGGCGACAGTGCCGGGGTATTCGGAGCAGCGTTTTTGGTGGCGTGATCATTTCGCAAATCGTGGACTATTGTTCAATTGCTCTATTGTTCAATTGCTCTACTGTTCTATTGCTCTACTGTTCTATTGATCTCCTGCTCTACTGCTCTACTGTTCTACTGCTCCCGGTATCATCCTTGAACAGGAAGTAAAATATCACGGTAAAGATTAGTGTTGCTGCGGCAAAGATTCCCCAAAATAACCGCCACCCTTCAGTTGTCAGAGTCCCCCCCTCACCGAAGCTGTTTACAAAGTAGCCCGAAAGTTGTGTGCCCATCAAAAATCCCACACCCTGGGTTAGCAATATTAACAACCCCTGTACCTGACCTCGGATGGCGGGAGAAGTTTTCTTATCTATATAGATCTGACCGGTGACAAAGAAGAAGTCATAACATATCCCGTGGATAAGAATCCCAATCATGATTACCCAATAAGTCCCATCAATAGCCGCCCCCGAAAATATGGTAAAACGAGTCACCCAAGCCAGCATACCCAGCATCAGCATCCACTTAATTCCCAGCCTGACAAAGAAGAACGGGATCAACAACATAAAAATGACTTCAGATGCCTGACCAAAGGCCATTTCAAAAGATGGATTGCTAAATCCTACGGTAGCCAAATATCTGGGAGCATATGGGAAGTAGGTGCCGAATGCAATGAAAATCATCATAGCGCTGAACAGAAATACCATAAAAGATGGAGTGCGCAGTTCTTTTAGGGCGTCAACACCCAGTATCTCACGCCAGGAGGACTTTTGCCCTTTAGCAGGCGGTGGCGTCAAAGGCAGGGTAAAGCTATAAAAACCAAGGAAGATTGAAGCACCACCGGCTATATACAATGGTGTGGCTTCAAAATCAGCCATCAAGAATTTTCCTATAAGGAACCCTGCGGCCACCCACCCAATGGTCCCAAAGACCCTGACCACAGGAAATTCTTTCTCCTGGTTGGTCATATGATGAAAAGCTAAGGACGCGGTGAGGCCTAAAGTAGGGAAGTAACATATTGCGTGCAGGAATAATAAGGGTAGGAAGAGGGATGTACCTGCATAACCCGGCATAGCGATCATGGCAACTCCTGCAATAAGACATAAAACCCCAAGAACTTTTTCTGAGTCAAAAAAACGGTCTGCTATCATTCCCAGAAAAAATGGGGCTATAATAGCGCTTATTGGTCCCAGGCTGTAGGCCCAATTGATCAATTCTCCCATGTTGACCTCAGGAGTACTCATAAAATTACCCAATGTAGGGGCCCAGCATCCCCAAATGAAATACTGAACAAACATCATAAGGCTCAGTCGAGCGGTAAGTCCTACATTCATAGATTTCTAGTTAGTTGGATTCTGAAGATTCACCGATCGCGTAGGTTTGACTGAAACCGAACACCTGAGACCGAAA
>QIEB01000395.1 GCA_003229495.1 Flammeovirgaceae bacterium | reverse complement strand
TACAGGGTTTTAAGCAGGGATGTTTTCCCCGAACCTGTACTCCCAATAAGGTAAAGGAATTCACCTTTACCTATTTCAAATGACAGCTTATTAAGGATAGTGTTATGGTCCTGAAAAATAGTTGCGTCCTTGACGGCAACTACCGGAGCATCGGAGAATGTCATACAAATTCGAGCTTTTGTAGTTTACTAAAGGGCAGTTTCTCAATTATTTGTTTTAGTTCATCTTCTTTGCCTACCAGCCCGTATTTTTCCAGATTTTTAAGCGGTCGATCTGCTCTGAAGTAAGCAATCAGCACAAAAGAGTCGTCGCGTAACTGTATATAATCGGGAATTCTAACTTTACCCTTTACTTTAATAATGTACATGTTTGCTGATAATTCAGCTCAATACTGGGGCTGCGGTTTCCCGGGCCTTATTATGATCGGCCAGAAATTGTGCCAAACCTTTGTCAGTCAAAGGGTGATTCAACAGCCCCATAATAACCTTGGCAGGGCAGGTAACCACGTCTGCACCAACTTCCGCACATTGAATCAAGTGCATGGTGTGCCGAATACTGGCTGCCAGTACCTCGGTGGTGAATTCGTAATTGTTATAAATATGGACAATTTGTTGGATCAAGGCTACGCCATCGGTAGAAATGTCATCAAGACGTCCTATAAATGGTGACACATAACTTGCCCCGGCTTTTGCTGCCAATAGAGCTTGTCCGGCGGTAAAGATTAAAGTGCAATTTACTCTGATGCCCTGATTGCTCAAATGTTTGATGGCCTTTACCCCATCTTTGATCATGGGAATCTTTACCACGATTTTGTCGTCAATCTTAGCCAATGATTCTCCCTCCAGAACCATTTCATTAAAATCGGTGGAAATCACTTCCGCACTGACATTATCATCAACACTATCACAAATGGCTTTATAATGTGCTCTAACGTTTTCATCACCGGTAATGCCTTCTTTGGCCATCAATGAAGGGTTGGTAGTTACGCCATCAAGAATCCCCAGGTCTTGTGTCTCCCTGATATCCTGTAGATTAGCGGTATCGATAAAAAATTTCATGTCGGTCGGTTTGATGTGAAACGATGCGGCAAATATACTAGTTTATTAAACCAGTGCTGTAAATCCTATACAAAAAAAAGGCAAATCGGATATCGCACCGCTACAACTATCTACCCTTGCTTCCTTCCGGACCTGGGGGATTTGACAGGAGCTGGTCGTATCGATTTGCCGGTACAAAGTTAATAATAAAAAGTACAAAGCGGGGCCCTTATTCATTAGAATCTGGATAGGCCGGTACTTATGCAGGTTTATGGGTTAAAGTTTTCTTCATTGGATACGCTGATCCCGATAGCCATCGGGATCGTCACTGGTCCGGGAGCGCTATCGATTTTGGAGATCTTTAAGCACGAAATTCAGAAACCAGCAACCAGTAATTTATAATCCATTGCCTATGAGGTTTGTCAATGTGGGAAAAATTCCGATTTTTGTATCTAAACTTAAAAATAGCCAATGGGAAAAGGTGATAGAAAAACCAGAAGGGGTAAGATAACCAAAGGGACTTTTGGGGTCAGTCGTCGAAGACGGCCTGCCAGTGCTCAAATAATCATTAAGGCTGCCTCAAAGTCCAAGGCAGCAGCCAGTGCCAAAAGCACCCGCACTCGTACTCGTGCTGTTAAAAAGCCGGCAGCGGTGAAGGAGGATAAAGCTGCAACGGCTGTTGAAGTGGTAGAAGTTGTTGAAACAGCGGAAGTAGTAGAGGAGCAAGCAATTGAGGTTGAAAAAACGGTAGATGATAAATCCAAAACCACAGATGCCAAGCCTGATGATAAAAAGCCGGATGTTGAAGAAAAACCTAAAAAGGCAGCTGCCAAAGCGCCTAAGACGGTAGAGAAAGAAGAAAAAAAGGAGGAAGGTAAAGCCAAGGCCACCCGGAAACCAGTTGCTAAAAAAAGCGCTGCGGCAACGGCTAAGAAGGCTACCACGGCAGCTAAATCAACCGCAGCTAAGTCTGCTACAGCAGTAAAGACGACGGTGAAAACTACCAAAACGGCCCCGAAGACCAAGGCTACTACAAAATCCAAGACTGCTGACAAAAAAAGTAAAGAATAGTTTCATTATCGTTAATTGAGCTTCTATATTTATGTTTTCTTATGAACACAACATTGCACATTTCAATTTGGTGGCGCTTCAGAGACTTCTATAATTACTGAACAGCTTCTCTATTGTAAAGATATTTCCATAAACCCGCTGTTTGGCGGGTTTTTTTATGTGATATAAACATTGGACCATTGAAAAAGTACCAACTTACCACTACCTACCGCAGCCGCCTGGCGGACACTCAGACTCCAGTGGGCATTTTCCTAAAGTTGAGGGACAAATTTGCCAACAGCATACTTATGGAAAGTTCCGATTACCACGGCAATGAGAATAGTGTTTCATATATCTGCTGCCAACCCATAGCAGGTTTTGAAGTCGCTCATGGTACTATCAGTAGGCGTTTTCCTGACGGAAGAATTGAAAAAAATGAAGCCAACAGAGAGTCGGTTATCCCGTCGTTGATTTTGTTTGCGCAGTCTTTTGAACTGGAAACTACCCATCAAAAATTTACCAGCAACGGTTTGTTTGGCTACATGGCCTACGATGCGGTAAAGTATTTCGAAGATGTGGATCTTCAGAATAAAAATAGCGACTTTGATACACCAGAAATACTATACAGGGTGTACCGGTATGTGATTGCCATAGACCACTTTAAGAACGAAATGCATCTGTTTGAGCACAGTTGGGAACAAAATATCCCAAGTGAACTTGACGCTTTAATCGCTCTTATTGACAACAAGAATTACTCTGATTTTCACTTTAAACCTGTGGGAGAAGAGGTGTCCAATTACACTGACAAGCAGTTCCTGGATATTTTATCAAAAGGCAAGCAGCACTGCTTGAGGGGGGATGTCTTTCAGATTGTATTATCACGCAGATTCAGCAATAATTATATGGGTGATGATTT
>QIEB01000542.1 GCA_003229495.1 Flammeovirgaceae bacterium | reverse complement strand
TGTAAGTCTATATGAGGTAATGATAGATAATTCTGGTCTTGACTATCTATCTCAAGCAATAAGTGGGGTCTATTTAGACCAGGGAATGAACGAGGAAGCTTTAATGAGCATTGAAAAGTATTTGGGTGAAAGTAAAGATCCTCGAACTAAGAGAATGAAAGCCGTCGCTCTTTTTCATCTAGGCGAAATAGATAAAACCACTGAAATAATTGAAGAAATCAAAATAAACTATGAGAGTTCAGTTCGAGGCAGTCCGGCTTATGAACTGGCAATGATTTATGCCCAAATGGGTGAAATCAATTCAGCTTTTCTGTGGTTGGATCATGCCTATCAACATAGAGAGCAAAACATGTTCCGGCTTAAGGTGGAACCACCATTTGAACCCCTGTACGGTGATCCCCGCTGGCAGCAGATGCTGGATAAGGTGGGGTTTCCGGGGTGAAAGTAAAAATCGCTTTGGCTGCCTTGCCAGCCGACCACATGGTGCCGTAGCTCTGCAATGGCACGCTAATACAGAAGATGACCTATTGCTTGGAGGCTCACTCGCTTTGCTCTCTGAGTGAAGTGTAAACCTTCCTCATGATTTCTGTTTTTCCCTTATCTTCTGCTACAGCATAGGATGTAAACATCATCACCCCGCTAGCCTTACCGGAAAGCCCTCCTCTTAAAACTGTTTCAAATTCATCGCTTGATATGACATTCGGATGGTTAGAAGCCTGTACAATTGACCAAATCTTTGGGCCGTTGTTCTTTTGAATATCGAGCCTGTCACTAAACCATTTAATATTATCTCCTACCCATTCCGGTGATCTTTCCATCCTACCATGATAGACCATAGGAGAAAATACATCGATCACTTCTACCAGAAGATCGTAATCCAATCCAAGGATGCGACGACTAGCACTATTGTATTCATCATCCTTCCATGGACAGTGGTATAGACCAAGTAATGCATCTGGCATTTCTTCTTTTAGTATGGACTTCATTTCATTTGCCCATTCAAAAATCACCTTGCATCGCCAGTCACGCCATGATGAATCATTATTACTCAATATCCATTGTGCTTTTTCCTGAGTAGTTCCTTTGGGAAGTTGTATTCTTGTGTCAGTGGAAAATTTTGTAAGGCAATTGTCGCAAAAGCATGTTTCTGGCAATACAGGTGCCGGGTCTTCAAATTGAGCATGCCAATGCACATAATCCAACCACACTCCATCGAGTTCAAATTCTTGCAATAAATTTCGAAGCTGAGTAAACCGGTATTCCCGGAAACCGGGCTCAGTAGGGCATACTCCCATAAACCAGGTCGCTGCTTCTACCCTCTCTCCTTTGTTATTGATAGCCCAGGCTTCTGGATGCTCTTCCACATAGTTTTTCCCATTCAGAGTAGCAAATTCTGCAAATATTTTCAGCCCTTCATCCTTCGCCCGCCCGGTCATTTTTTGATTTATGGCACCACTGTGCACGAACACAGCATTTACACCAAGATCTTTGAGATTGATGCCCCGGTCCCAAAAAGCTGTTGGATTCCCATAAATACCCCTGATCTCTACCTTTGGCGCTTTGTTTTGCTGACAATCCAAAAAGAAAAAAGCAAAGGCTAAAACTAAAAGATTACTAGTTTTAAAACCATATATATCATAGTTTTTCATATTAGTATAAAGATATTTCTGAAAAGTAATTAATCAACGATAGTAAGAATATATATTCACCATTCATGACGGAATAGTCATTATATTATAGGATAAACAGGTCTATATATCTATATTGTATTAGACCACCTCTATAGCTCAAACAATAATTTGAGATTCCGGGGTCAAAGCTAAAGTTGTGCGTCCAATGTCCCAATCCCACCGAAAGAATTGAATAACCTGTATGAAAATAAAACCGGAAAAGATCAAGGTATTAATCCAGGAAATTGAGAGCATACTGGGTGAAATCAGTAAAGTTGAGTTCGATTATAAACCCTTAATTGAACAGGTCCATCCCTCTTTTCAAAAGAGTGCTCAAAATCTAATTCATTACCGGGCCTTACGTACTATTGATATAACCGGGTTGCAAAAAAACCTTGGTGACCTCGGTCTTTCGAGAATGGCCAGAGCAGAACCTCACATCCTTGCCAGTTTAAAAAACTGCAGGCATATTCTAAAGACTCTTATTGGTGAGAAGTCCTTCTACCAGGAAACTGGTAATATTTCCATTAAAAAAGCCCGAAAGGTATTAAATACTCATACTAAGAAGCTACTTGGATATCGATCAAAGGGCCGCCGAGTTAGGATTATGGTTACACTTCCCAGCCAAGCAGCCCATGATTATGAGCTGGTTCACAACCTACTTGAGTCCGGAATGAACACAGTTAGAATTAACTGTGCACATGATGGCCCCACAGAATGGAAGATGATGATTGAAAATTTGTCTCGGGCTAAAAAGAAGTTGAAAAAGAAGTGTCGTATATCAATGGACCTGGCCGGCCCAAAAATTAGAACAGCTTGGATTGAAGCTGGCCCTCAAGTGCAGAAATTTCGTCCCAAACGGAATCAATTTGGGCAAGTAATTGAGCCGACCAAGATACTGCTGGTTTCTGAATTGCAAGGCTGTAGTAACACGCTTGCCGTTGAAGAAAATTGGCTGGTATTATTAAAAAAGGGCGACAAAATTACCTCCAGGGATGCTAGAAATAAACGTAGAACTTTCTTGGTTGAAAAGACCCACCCAGATAAGGCAATGGCAACTAGTCAGGTCACAAGTTATATCAAAACTGGCACAACTTTAACCGTAGCCGGATCTCAAAGGAGATGTAAAGTCAGGGAATTACCAGCTCTGGAACAAGCATTGTTATTAAAAACAGGGGAAACGCTCAGAATCATAAAAAAGCAAATTCCCGGGAGACCAGCTCAATACACTAAGGCAGGAGTACTGATGGAAGCAGCATTTGTTTCCTGCACCTCTCCGGAGATTTTCGATTATGTAAAAAAAGGAGAAAGGATCTTGTTCGATGACGGCAAGATT
>QIEB01000638.1 GCA_003229495.1 Flammeovirgaceae bacterium | reverse complement strand
TAAACAGTACCAGTTTGCTTTTCCTTGATGATTTGGCAGCAGCCTCAAGCATTACCATTGATTTATAAGTGTCGAAAGAAGCGCCTTTCGCGCCCTTCACAATATTAAATAGCCGTGACCAAAGTTCCGGAGTATAGTGGTAGCTCCCGGGAATGGCCCGCTGAAGTTCGAAAGCAAATGTGGGTATACCAGACGAAATTATTTCGAAAAGTTCGATAACCTCATCAGTATTTTTACCTGAAAATGCCGTGGGAGCGATCATTACTCCGTCATATCCGTGCTTGACAGCTAGCTCAGCCTGTTTTATGGCATCATGCCCGCCAACCATGGCCATCAACACCATTGCCTCTCCATATTGTCCGGTCATTTCTTTAATCCACAGCATCCATCTATCCAGAAGATCTAAATCGTTTAATGCAAACTCCCCGGTATGCGCACCGGGTATCACCGCTTTTGCACCGGACCTTATATAGTACAGCGTCAGCAATCGTTGATAGTCTTCACTATGTCTTTTCTGCTCATCGAGGGCCAGCGGGCTGGGAACAAATACCCCTCCACTGTTAAATATGGATTGTGCAGATTTACTTAATTCTTTTGTTGGCATTAATTAGATATTTCTGGTTGAAGTTGATCTTCCTTGACCATGGGTACTTGAAGTTGGTCTTCCATTTCTACCTGTTGTTTCAATTCAGTCCAAAGTGATCGATAGATCTCAGGATGCTGATCAATTAGATCCTGCTCTTCTCTTGGGTCATTGGCAATATTAAACAATTCATCTTGGAAATCATCGGGGGTTGGACCGTGATGAATCAGCTTCCAGTCACCTTTTCGGTAAGCCAGCGACTGACTGGTACGAATATAAAGTTCGCGGGCTCCCAGACTTTCTTTGGCTATAATGGAATTCCAGATATTCTCCCCATCCAGGTTCAAACTGTCAATGTCCCGCACCCCGGCAACCGCCGCCAGGGTAGCAAATAAATCCGTTACTTTGATCATGTCCCGGTTTTTTGATGCCTCGAGTACCCCTGGCCAATTGAATAAAGCAGGCACCCTTATCCCACCTTCGTATACCTGAGTCTTAGATCCTCTGAGGGGTGAATTGTCTCCTAGTTTTGGATAAGGACCGTGACGCATTTCGTATTCAAATGTTGGACTCCAGCTCAACTGTCCTCCATTATCACTCAGACCACCAAAGTATGATCACGCAGTCCTTCCTCTTCCAGGGTAGTGATCAACCTGCCAATAGCGTCATCCATATGGGTCATGGAAGCGGCGAATACCTGCCTGGATTCTTCCTCCATAATTTTTCGATATGATTTTACCCATTTGTCCGATTCCTGAACCGGGTAGTGTGGAACACTATAGGCCACATAAACAAAAAACGGATTGGCCATATCACCTGAAGATTTAATGTACTCGATGGCCTCGTTGGTAATCAGATCAGTTGCATGGCCTTCTTCATCCACAAACTTGTCCATGCGATGCCAACTTCGATCTCCATTCTTGTAGCGGTGGGTCAGCTGATCAATCTGTCCATGTAAGAAGCCATATGAATAGTCAAATCCGTACTGCAATGGACCACTTTCTGGTCTAAGTCCCAGGTGCCATTTCCCGGCAATAGCTGTGGTATAGCCCTTTTCCCTCAGTATTCCTGGCAAAGTAGTCACATCAGTTGGCAATACTTGTTTACTGTTCATGGCGATGGGCTGAGATATTCCAAACCGGCTGGCGTACCTGCCTGTCAATAGAGCGGCCCTGGTTGGCGAGCAGGTGGGATACACATAGAAGTTATCCAGTTCCACACCTCCAGCACAAAGCTTGTCTATATTCGGAGTTGATATCCTTGGGTTATGATAGCCAATGTCATTCCATCCGGTATCATCAGCTACGATTAGTAGAATATTCGGACGGTGTTCTTTCCGGGTACAGCCAAACTGAAGCAACAAGGCCAACAGCAGTAATGCAAGACTAGTGATTTGATTCGATTTCATGGTATCCGCTATGTGATTGCAATAAAATAATCACTTATTTTGAAGTTTACGAAAGTACCGCAATATAAACCATCACTAAATAAAACACTTCTAAAATGAACACCGAACAAATCCTGAACCATGTAAATCAAATATTCTTGGAATACGGCCCAAAACTGATTGCCGCTGTTGCGGTGTGGATTATTGGGGGCTGGATAATTAAGGTGCTTACTAATGGTTTCAATAAAATGCTAGAAAAACGCCAAACAGATGAATCGTTGAAACCTTTCCTGAAAGGCTTGGTAGGCGGCCTTTTAAAAGTTATGCTGATCATAACTGTGCTCAGCATGCTTGGGGTAGAGATGACCTCGTTTATTGCCATTTTAGGTGCCGCAGGCCTTGCCGTTGGTCTGGCACTCTCGGGTACCCTGCAGAATTTTGCCGGTGGTGTGATGATTTTATTATTCAAACCTTTCAAAGTCGGAGATGTTATTGAGGCACAGGGGTTTCTCGGAAAAGTTAGTGAGATACAGATATTCAACACTATTCTGAAAACCCCTGACAACAAGACTGTTATTATCCCAAATGGCGGACTTGCTACGTCATCTATGACCAATTACACCACTGAGCCCACCCGACGGGTTGATTGGACATTTGGAATTGGATATGGGGATGATGTAGACAAAGCAAAGGAAGTAATAAAAGGCTTGTGTGATCAGGACCCAAGGATCTTAAAAGATCCGGAATTGTTCATCGCAGTCTCTGCCCTTGCTGATAGCTCTGTAAATTTTGCGGTGAGGGCCTGGGTTAAAACGGATGACTACTGGAATGTATTTTTTGAAATGAATGAAAATGTTTACAAATCTTTTGATCAGGAGGGTTTGAATATACCGTTCCCCCAGATGGACGTACACTTGCATCGGGATAGTTGATGTTGTGTGTTTAACCTTACTATGATCACGGTGTGATGTCCTATAAAAAACGCATACGCCCTGGGTGAACCGTTTATGGCAGGATCTTTAAATCTCCAATCGGCTCTATAGGGGAGGGCAAATCTTTTTCATCCAGCATTTCCCTGATGTCAATCTCTATACCAGTAGCCAAAGCGGAGATAGGAACATCATTGTACAGACCTTCGAAAGGATTCTCACTATAATCACCAATGATCTCCATCATCCAGAATACCCATGAGCACACCACAGAAAATGGAATAGAAAGCCAGATCCAATAGTCAACTTTCAGATTGGTGAATACGTCTAACATGCCAAAAGGCAATAAAATGAGGAACAGTATTACAAAAAAATAGTTAACGGTGGAATACTGACGAGGAAACGGGAAGTTTTTAATACGTTCTGATTTCCCCTGTAAAGAATAGAACTCCGTGATCATTTGCTGCATCTCCAAATGACGAAAATGCTCAACAATCCCTGCCCGCCTCAACCGGATCAACTGCTTGGACTGTACACTAAGTATATGGGAGGATCTATTGCCTTTTCCCATTACGTATTGATATTCCTCTTCAAGGAGATATTTTTTCAACCTTAAAAAATTATCCGGATGGAATTCCAGTCCCAACTGCTTTCTTACCTTTGCATCACGACCAGCTTGATGTTCCCAATCCTTCAATTTACGCAGTTCGATGGTCAGGCAGTGTAACCATGCTACATGGCGATGAACTACTTGCTTACGAAGTTTTACTAATTCACCATCATTCACTTTATTTATTGCTTCGTCATTATTAATAAAGTCCCTGCACATCACTGTAAAGGAACGGGAAGCATTTACGATCCCTCCCCAGATTTTTCGGGCTTCCCAAAGTCTTTCATAAGATGAGTTATTTTTAAATCCCAAATAGAATGCCACTGCAATACCTATCAATGAGATAGGCTGCCAGGGTATATGCATCCATTCCAATCCGAAGGAATGAAATAGCAATACCGGAATGGTGTCCATGATTAGAAAGATGAGGATATACCTCTTGGACCAGTTGATGGTTTGGAAAAAAGTGTAGCGTTTGCCTGCTTGCATAAATCGAAATTTTGATTTTGAATTTACAACTGTCTAATGGTCTTTGGGATGGATCATCGGTACAAAACGGACCGGAATGATGTCCTTGCGGGTGATTTTCTTTTCATTCTTAGTGATCAGCACCAACTCCTGATAATGCCGGCCCACAGGCAAAACCATTCGTCCGCCAATAGCCAGCTGATCTGTCAATGCCT
>QIEB01000536.1 GCA_003229495.1 Flammeovirgaceae bacterium | reverse complement strand
ACTCCAGGTGCAAGGCGGCAAGGGGTTCCCCATTGGGCTTTGTCAGATACATATGGACTTTTTGACTATTTTCGTTTATGATAAAGACACCACACCTAAAGAAAGGGACTCCTAATACCGTCAACTCCTTCCATATCAGGGGCGTTATATGTTCAAGGTCCTCTGTTTTTCGCATGGAAGCAATCTCCGCCCTGACACGATCCAGGGAGGATTTTAGTACCACTTCAGCGGCTCTAGCTTCTGCCTCTTTTAAGTCATTGTAACGTCGATAGGTCAATTCCAGAACTGCAGAGAATTTTTTAAATATTTGAATTTCCCCGTCACTGAGCTCGTTTTCAGCCCATGCATATAACCCACCCTCGGGGAACAAAAGAAAATAGCCGTAAAGAACCGTATCTTCAGGAACATCGGGTATCTCCAGTTGAGGTTGTAGGATTTGATAGTATTCCTGTAATTCAGATCCTCTTTCCAGGCTTCATACAATTCATCCAACACTCGATGACCTGAAAGACTTATTGTTCCGGTAAGCTGTATGGTTTCGTTTTTATCTCCTTTTGTCGTGCTATAAATACCCCAATTCTTTTTTCCTTCACTAATGATGCCCAAACCGGTGCGAAGGGTCTCTATATTCAATCTTTTTAACTCTACAAAAACCGAACTTATGGCCTTAGACAAATCTCCGGTACTGTTCATTGACATAGCTTTGGCCCTGACACGTTCAAGCGCCGCTTCGATTTGTGACTCATGAGCTTGTTCTTCTGCTTTTTGAAGATCCAGAAACCGCCGATAGGCAAGATCAAATACCATTGCGGCTCGTTGCTGCATATCTCGAGCTTCTTCAGTAGGTGGATCGTTGGAGACCATTAACAAAGCGCCTCCTGAAAACTTGGAGAAGTGATAATAAAGCACTGCCGGTACTAAGACCTTTCCCTTATCATCATAGTCTAGAACCGCCGGAGCAATCGTTTCCAGTGCTTTGTACCATTCCAATAACATTTTTTCCCTTGATTGTATCATATAAGCCTTCTGCTTAGACCGATAGTGAGTCTTTACTTTCCTGGTCCAGGAACAGGCATTCCACGGAATCAAGGCTCTATCCATTACCTGGCGGGATTCATCGTCTGTAGAACGATAGGAATACCATGCATCAAATGTCGGGAGGCTCTCCGGGTAAATATGAATAATCGATGATTCCAGCTCTTTTTGTTCCAATTCACCTAATTGATCGTGCAAAACGCCCGCCACCGAGAATAGATCGTCGGAAGAATGCATGGCCATAGCTGCGGACCGTACACGTTCCAGTGCCGCTTCAATTTGTGCCTCCCGGGCTTGATCCTCTGCTTTTTGAAGGTCTTGAAAGCGTTTGTAAGCCAAATTAAATACTGAAGCAGCCCGCTTTTGAAGGCTTTTCGACTCTTCGGAAGGTTCCTGATTTGATACCATAATTAAAGAGCCACCAGAAAAATCACTGAAATGACAGTATTGTTCCTTAGGGAGTTTGTCGCCCCAATATTTTGTAATCTCAGGCGCGCTGAATGCAAGTTCTTTTTGCCAATCCCTTAAATTTTTGCCAGTGGTATATACCGTATATTCACGTTGGTCAGATTGATACCTCTTAATCCACTGCTGGGCTAAATCAGATGTTTTAATGCGAAATTGTGAAGTGCCGGTTATAATCTTTCCTTTTGAGGTTCCACTAGGCCGGAAAGCCCACCAGGAGTCGAAAGTTTCAGCCCCATCGGTATAGATGTGTACTGCAGACACTTCCAGTTCTGACTGCCCCAATAAGCCCATTTGTTTTCTCAGTACATTGGCCACCTCCAGGATTTCATCGGAGGAATGCATGGCCAGGGCCCTGGCTCTTATCCGTTCCAATGCTACCTCAATCTGTGCTTCACGGGCTTGTGATTCCGCTTGTTTTAGGTCGCGATATCGGCGATAAGTTAGGGTAAATACATTAGTAAACTTTTGAAAGATCTGAGAAACTTCTTCTGTAAAATAGTCTTTGGTAAACGCAAAGAGAGCCCCTTCCTCAAATAAGAATCCAGTAGAGATTTGTCTATTGGGTAAGCTATCGACTTCTGGGAGTTCATAAGAAGGGAGGTTTTTGATAGCACTGTAATAATGTTCCGCATCTTTACCCTTAAGTTCGTAGGTATATATATTTTTATTGGATCTCCAATCTTCGTAAAGTTGCTCCAGAAGAGGGTGTATGGTCATATCCACTTTGCCAGTAACGTTAAAGACTTCATTTTTGTTAAATGCTGAAGCTGCCCACACCTCCATGAACTTGTTTTTGTCAATGATCAGAACCCCGCACCTGAGCGTTTCAATACCAAGGTTCTTCAATTCCCGGAAGAGTGTCATGGTGGCTTCACCTACGTCATCACTGGAATGCATGCCCATGGCCTTGCCCCGCACCCGCTCCAGGGCGGCTTCTATCTGGGCTTCCCTGGCTTGTTCTTCTGCTTTTTTGAGGTCGAGGAAACGGGTGTAGGTTTGCTGGAACAGACTAGTAAACCGGGACAGTATCAATTCTTGGTTCGCATTCAGCAATACTTCTGAAAGGATGTGCACATAGCCTTCTTTAAAATTGCCACAATAAAAAATCACAGGATCAGGCATTTGTCTGCCGGTTTCCACCATTGCTTCCGATTCGAAGTGTTTGGAAACGTACGACATGTGCTTGGCCAATTTTTTACCGGAAACTTGTTGATGGAAAATTGGATCAGCTATTTTCCAACTTTCATACCGCTTTAGCAGAACGGGATCACCCTTCAAAGGCAAATAAAACCTTGGTTGTCTTTCCTGTCCAGGAACCCCCATCCAAACTTCTTGCTTCTTAGAAGTTTCATCTACTAACACAAACCCACTCATAAAATGTGGAATTTCTAAATTGATCAACTCTTTTGAAAGTATTTGGGCTGCGTCAAGTAGTTCGTCACTTCTATGCATAGCCATGGTTCTGGCTCGCACCCTTTCCAGCGCTGCTTCGATCTGAGCTTCGCGGGCTTGCTCTTCTGCTTTTTGGAGGTCGAGGAAGCGGGTATAGGTTTGTTGGAACACACTTCCAAAGCGCATGAGGATATCATTTTCTTCGCTTGAATAGGGAACGCCAGAAAAATTCTCAATGTACAGGCCAATATTGTCTAGTAACACGGTGGATACAGCAAGGCCTGGGCAATCAAAATAGAATTCTTTTGTTTCCTCAGATAGCGAAGGGATATACTTAAAGAGCTTCTTGTAAAATCTGTTTTTCTCTTTAAAATCCAGCCTGTTTGCAAAGAAATCTATTCCCATTTCTTTGGCTTCATTAAAACTATTCCAGTATGGAGAATCAAAATATGGAAGCGTTAATTGTGATGGAACCCCATGTTGGTCTGCTAACCAGATGTCACCAGATGTCCATATCATCCCTCGCTTGGTAATCCACTATAAACCCTGTATGTTCAATATGGATATTTAAGTGAACGAATTGTTCATACACTATTTGAATTACCTCCTTAAGTTCTTGGCTTTTGTGCATGCCCATTGTACGAGACCGCACGCGCTCCAAAGCAGCTTCAATCTGAGCTTCCCTTGCCTGGGCTTCTGCCTTTTGGAGATCCAGAAAGCGCCGGTAAGCAAGGTCAAATACAGAAGCCACTCGACGTTGTAGATCTTTAGCCTCCACTGAGGGGGGGAGCAATGAAGATGTGAGTAAGGTCCCGCCAGTAAAATCCGTGCAATGATAATACTCCTTTGACGGCATGGTAACTTTCTCCACTTCAGGAAGATTTTCCTGCATAACTGCATAAAATTCTTTCAATTTTCTGCCTTCTGCTTTCAGTGTATATTCATTTTCTGATGATCGGTACATTGATAACATCTCCTTAATCACCAGGCAGGAATCTTTCGCAAAGCGCAATATTCCTGTACGAAGTGCTCCATCCAGGTCACCATCTGTACGAAAAGCATACCACGACTCAATACAGTCAGGATCAACCTCATACAACTCGATAACCGAACCCGCCAAATCCGATTGACCCAATAAGACCGTTTGCTCCCTTAGCTCGTTTGCCACATTTATCAGGTCCGTCGATATGTGCATAGCCAATGCTTTAGCTCTTACCCTTTCCAATGCTGCTTCGATCTGAGCCTCCCTGGCTTGAGCTTCAGCTTTTTGGAGATCAAGGAATCGGGTGTAGGTGAATTCGAATACTTTGGCAAACCGCGTTAAAGTATCAATCGCTTCCTGAGTAAGTGGTTCGAAGGTCATGATGCCAATGTTCCCTTGCAGAAAATTCGCATCCGTCATTACTACCTGCTTTGGAGGCGACCGAAATAATTTTTGATAGTCTTTATCAACTTTTACATGCGGAAGGGATGAGACAAACTTTAGATACTCTGATAAGGCTGCGCCTGAATAATTGCGCACCATAATGGGTTTTTTTTGTTTCCATGCTTTATAATATTGAGACATAGATGCTGATTGGGTAAGAGGCGTTTTATGACTTCCCTTCATCACAGTTCCATCTGCATGCGTCATCCAGACCTTAGCAATATCCGTATCCGTGTCAATATCACAGAAATATGTTCTTGCTTCTTTAGGTAATAGATCAAGTGATTGAAACTGTTGAAAGAAAACTGCCACCGCTTCATTGAGCTCACTGCTATCTCTCATCAATAAAGTGCGATTGCGGATTTTTTCCAGGGCGGCTTCGATCTTAAGCTGCTTTTTAAGCCTTTTTATTTCTGATGACAAGTCAGTCGAATTTTCACTGCTTTCTTCAATTGGGTTACTGGTTTTTTTACGCATAGTCAGCTTAGGGGCAAATGGTCAATGATTCTCTGTTTTAGTATGGCGTTTCCGGAAGCCATACCTGAAGACCAGATAGCCTACCGCGAAAACAACCAGGGCAACATAGTAAACCTCTTTCGGCACTTGCTGGCCAAAGTACGATGCGCCAATTACTGCTAATGCTATCAACGCCAGCATAGAACCGATGATCATGTTTCGGATCGATACATTTCTTTGGTTGCCTTTGGTTAAAACTGTCAGCAATTTATCATCTACCATGCCCATGATGTACCCCATTTCTTCCTGGCTGTAGCCATTTGCAATCAGTTCTTCCCGAATCTCGGAAGCCATCCTCCCTGGATAGAATTCGCTTTACTTCATCATCCAGTTTATCAATGTTCATGAATGCCTTTTCTCCAGATAAATATAGTGATATCCTAATAATATCTTTAGATCAATTGAAATCAGGGGCGTGTATCAGTTATTATACTTATATTTTGGCTAGTGTAGTTTTGAAAATATGGAATTTACCGATGCCATAATTATAATTGTTGCCGGAATTGTAGCAGGATTTCTCAACGTGGTAGCCGGTGGCGGATCGCTTATCACCTTGCCTTTGTTGATATTTTTAGGGCTCCCTTCTGCAGTGGCCAACGCTACCAATCGTATTGGCATAATTGGACAGAACATTTTTGCGGTTGCCGGTTTCAGAAGCAAAGGGGTGAGTACCTGGCCCTATAGCCTGTACCTGGGTATCTCAGCCATGGTTGGGGCCATTTTAGGTGCAAGAATTGCGGTAGACATGGATGACAGGTTGTTCAACAGAATTTTGTCAATCATTATGGTAGCGGTAGCCATTATGATCATCGTCCGGCCCTTAAAAAAGCCTGGGGATCAGCAGGAGCGTATGGACAAGAAACATCAAATTATTGGAATTGTTTCCTTCTTTGGGGTGGGTATTTATGGTGGTTTTATTCAGGCAGGAGTTGGGTTTATTATGATTCCATTATTGACTACTATCAACGGTTTCTCCTTGGTGAAAACCAACAGTGCCAAGGTTTTCGTGGCCCTCACCTATTCACTGGCTGCGCTGGCGGTGTTTATTGTGGAAGACGTACTCGACTGGACTATTGGTCTTACCCTGGCAGTTGGGAATGCCATTGGAGGTTGGATCGGAAGTAGATGGTCAGTAGCCAAAGGTGATGTTTGGATCCGGCGGGTATTGATCGTTACCATTATCGGATTGTCAGTTAAATTATGGTTTTTTAGTAGTTAGTTATGGCAAAAGTATCTCTTAAAGAAATAATTGATCATTTATTGAGTAAAGACCGGTTTAGCGCTTGGCTGGGTATTGAAATACTGGCCATTTCGCAGGGAACCTGTAAGATCTCTATGATTATCCGGGATGAAATGTTGAATGGCTTTGGAATAGTACATGGAGGCGTCACTTTCGCTTTTGCCGACAGTGCCCTGGCCATAGCCAGCAACAGCCATAACAAGCTGAGCGTGGCCCTGGAAACCTCTATGTCGTTTACCGCCCCAGTGAAATCTGGAGATCAGCTTACCGCTGAAGCCAGTGAAATCAGCAAAACCAATAAAATCGGTGTTTATAATATCCTAATCACCAATCAAGACAGGGTAACCGTCGGTGTATTCAAAGGAACCGTTTACAGGACTGCTAAATCATTACTTCAATGAATGATGCTTGCAATCAAGCCATTATCCTGATTAGTTGATTGGTAATCTGCTTTGAATTTACCGGTCAAATTTATAAAATTTCAAATATTTACTTAGCTGGGATTTGGGCAAAATCCCTACAGGTCCTTCATAGATTCCTCCGATGTTCCCAATGTCCAGTACCCGTACCGCAATGGTATTGGTTTGACCCACACGTATCAGCTCAGGAGGTAGGTTATAAACCCTGATTCTAGAAAAAGACATGCTGGCTCCAAAGGGTTTCCTATCGTTAGTACTACCGATCAACTTGCCATTGAAATAGGTCTGATCGAAATCATCAATTTTTCCCAATAGCAATA
>QIEB01000207.1 GCA_003229495.1 Flammeovirgaceae bacterium | reverse complement strand
CCGGAGAGCAGGAAGGCCTCAGTTTTATCAACCCATATCTGGTGGAAAATATCGAATTTTCATCCGGAGGATGGGCGCCGGAATACGGTGACAAGTTAAGTTCCAGTCTTAACATTACTTACAAGAAACCTAAAAAATGGGGGGGGAGTGCAAGCATAAGTTTGTTGGGTGGAGGCCTGCATGTTGAAGGTGCTTCAAAAAATCAGCGATTTACCTTTTTAGCCGGTGTTCGGCATAAGAGTTCCCAGTACCTGTTGAATACGCTTGAAACCAAGGGTGAGTATTTACCAAAGTTCACTGATGTCCAATCATATATCAGCTATAATCTGGATCCAAAAAGGAACAGAACAGAGCTTTCGCTGCTATTTGGTTATGCAAATAATCGTTATTTGGTAGAACCTGAAACCAGGGAGACCAGATTCGGGACATTTAGCCAGACGTTTCGATTCATAGTTGGCTTCGATGGCCAGGAACTACTGAAATACCAGACTTACCAAAGCGCCCTTCGACTCAACCACAAATTTAGTGACAGATTCCAAACAAGTTTCATTGCTTCGGCATTCTATACCCAGGAAAGAGAATATTTTGAAGTAGAGGGGGCCTATCGGCTTTGTGATGTCGACAACAATCCAGGATCTGCAGGTTTCAATGACTGTGCGGTCACCAGGGGGCTGGGATCGAATTATCGTTCAGGGCGAAACTTGCTGGATGCCAAAATATTCAATCTTCAGAACAGATCATCATTCCAGTTAAACAAGAAAAACCAAATTGAATTTGGATTTGGATATGACAGGGAGTTAATAGAAGATAAGTTGAATGAATATGAATTTACCGACTCTGCTGATTTTGTAATTATCAATACTCCCCCCATTAATTCGACTATTGATCTGGACACCTACCGGTTGACTGGCTACCTGCAGCACAATTCCTGGATTGGATCAAACCATAAACTAACCTATGGGGTAAGGATTAACTACTGGAGTTATAATCAGCAAACTCTGGTCAGTCCCCGGTTACAATATGGCTATCAAACTCCATGGAAGCGACCAGTAACTTTTACCGCGGCATTTGGATGGTACCAGCAACCACCATTCTATAGGGAACTCCGGAATTTTTCAGGAGAAATCAACCAAGACATTAAAGCCCAGTCTTCTATTCATGCCATAATCGGTGCAGATTACAACTTCAAGCTCTGGAATCGAAACTTCAAATTCGTATCAGAGCTGTACTATAAATACCTGGACAACGTGATCCCATACGATGTCGACAATGTGCGCATCCGGTATTACGGTGATAATATCGCCACTGCCTACGCCGCAGGCCTTGATTTCAGGGTAAGCGGCGCGTTTATTAAGGGCACCGAGTCGTGGTTCAGTCTGGGTATATTAAAAACTGAGGAAGATTTAAGCATTGATGAGCAAGGGTACATTCGAAGACCATCCGACCAACGGGTTACCCTGGGTATTTACTTTGAGGACCATATGCCCAATGACCCTTCCGTTAGGGTTTATTTAAACTTGCTTTATGGAAGCGGCCTGCCCTTTGGACCACCAAATAACCTTGAATACCGCAATCAATTCGATAGCAGAGATTACAACCGTCTGGACATTGGATTCAGTAAGGCTATCTCCATGAGTCCGGGAAAGGAAACCAACCGTGGATTAAAGTCCATCTGGTTAAATGCAGAGATCCTTAATTTACTGGGCGCCCGTAATACCATTTCCTATACCTGGATTAAGGACCTGCAAAGCAGGCAATTTGCGGTACCCAATAATTTATCTCAGAGGTTCTTTAATATAAAAATTTGGGCAGAATTTTAGCTGGAAATCTATGACCATTTATGCACAAACAAATATTAGAATGAACACTGTAGTTAAAATTTAAAAATCTATATTATGAAAGTAATTACCACTGCAATAGGAGTATGTTTTGGTCCTACCTAAAATAAATTTACCATGAAAATCATAAAGTATCTTCTTATTCTGCTCGCAATTATATTGGTGGCTGGTCTTTCGTTTTCCGGATTTATTCAAATAAGGGGAGTACCTACTTATGAGATTGAACAACTAGACTATACTGTTGAAAGTACTCCCGATAAGTTGATAAGAGGGGAGAAGCTGGTTTCAATGCTATGTAAAAATTGCCATTATAACCAGGAGACCAATGCATTTACGGGTAAACACCTGTCGGATATCCCGACAGAGTTTGGGAAAATATATTCTCAAAACATTACGCAGGATGAGACCTATGGAATCGGTAACTACACAGACGGGGAGCTTTTATATCTGCTGCGAACCGGTATAAAAAAGAATGGACAATATACGCCACCGTATATGTCAAAACTACCACATATGTCGGATGAAGATATTGAGTCTATCATCGCTTTTATTCGTTCAGATGATCCAATGGTAGCAGCGGCTAGCATACCCAGTCAACCTTGTGAACCTTCATTCTTGGTTAAGTTTCTTTGTTTTGTAGCTTTTAAACCATTGAAGTTTCCAGAGTCAAGTATATCACCCCCTGATAGTTCGAATAAAGTAGAACTTGGAAAGTATCTCGTCTATAACTTAGAGTGTTATGCTTGCCATTCTGCTGATTTTAAAACATTAAATCAAATGCAACCGGAATTATCCGAAGGATTTCTTGGAGGAGGTAATAAACCTTTGGATTTAGAGGGTAATGTATTGCTTACCCAGAACCTTACACCGGATAAGGAAACGGGCATTGGTAACTGGACAGAGCAGCAGTTTGTAAGAGCTGTCAAGTACGGATTAAAGGAAGGTGAGCATGCCCTGCGTTATCCCATGATGCCTTACGTGCAGCTTACAGATCATGAGGCACAATCAATATTTTCTTATTTGCAGACGGTACCTCCTATTAAGAATGATGTGATGAGGTCTGGGCTTTGACAAGCTGCAAGCCGTTGTATAAATTTCCTTTTGTTCCGTTTATTCCCAATATTGGATGTCTATACGGATAAAATGTCCGTATATAAACAAGTTGAACTAAACCTCCTATCG
>QIEB01000247.1 GCA_003229495.1 Flammeovirgaceae bacterium | reverse complement strand
CCGGTCAGTTCGTTTACTGCAGAAATATAGGCGTCGGGCAGTAATTCCTTGGTTTCAGCGTCATAAGCCAGACCTTTCAATTCTACAAAACGTTTTAAATGCAGCACCAGCTTTTCTGAATCCCCTGGCAGCTTATCCTGGGTAGAGTAGTCACGATTTAAAGTAAGACAATTGTTTTTAACCACTTTTATCTGTAAGTCTTTGTTGGTAGCTACTTTAATTTCAATTTTTCCTTCAGAATCTGTTATCAAGTCACGAATGACTTCATCATTTTCGTATAAAATTAAATGCGCCCCCGGCACCGGGTCGCCATTTACTGCATCCACCACTATTGCCTCCAGATTCACAAAAACGTGATCAAATCTATAGATGTCATCGCCGCCTTTCCCTCCCTGACGATTGGAAGAGAAGAAACCTGAAGTGCCTTCTGCATCTCTTATTAACCCAAAATCATCCCAACTGGTGTTGATCGGATACCCCAAATTGATCAATTCATTAGTTTTTAAATCGAGTTGAAAAATATCCAACCCTCCCATTCCCAATTGACCATTAGAGGCGAAATACAGATATTTGTTTTCGAAGACAAATGGGAATAACTCTCGTCCTTTGGTGTTAATTTCCGCACCCAGGTTTTGAGGTTCTCCCCATGTTCCGTTTTCCCGGTCGGTATAGTATATGTCCGGACCGCCCTCTCCTCCCGGCATGTCCGAAACAAAATAAATTCTTTTACCGTCAGCGGTTATAGTTGGGTGACCGGTGGAATATTCGTCACTATTAAATGGAAGCCCCTGGATATTCACCCAATTCCCATTGGGGTCCAGCTCGGCTTGAAAAACTTTTAGATTTACATCTCCACTACTACTTTTTAATATTTTTTTCTTGAAGTAATTGTTCCGGGTGAACAGCACTTTGTGACCATCTTCATAAAATGTAGTGCTGCTTTCATGGAATTTGGTGTTTACATGGGGGTTAAATTTACTGACTGCGCTCATGGTACAATCAGTTTTGATTTTTGAATAGTAAATATCCAAAAAGGCACTGTTGTCCCGTTTGTATTTTTGTTTGGTCAGGTTTGTTGGATCTTTTCTGGCTGACGCAAATACCAGTCCCTGGTTGTAATAAGTGGGACCAAAGTCTGATTCAGAGCTATTTATGGTCAACCTGCCAATCTTATACAGGGAGGAGTCTTGGAAAAAAATATGGTAATTATTAATTGCCTCCACAATCTTTTCCGCCCGTTCGTCATCTGGAGATTGTTGCTGGTATTTTACTAATAATTGCTGGGCCTTCTCATAGTGACCAATCTGGTAAAGTGCGGTAGCATAGTGGAAACTATGGATAGGCTTGGCGATTTCATAGCTATTCACCACTTCCGAATAATAAAATACCGCTTTGCGGGGGTCATTAAGTTCCCTGTAGCACTCAGCAATTTGAAGTTTGACTTCAGGCTTGTCATATTTAGCTGCCAGCAGTTGTTCATAAAGACCAAGTGCATCCTTATAAGCATAATCATCAAACAATTTATTGGCCTTCTTAAAAGTATATCCGTGGTTAGATGGGACATAGGCTTGTCCGATGACCACATGGATAGACATATATAGAAAGACAATTATTATAAGGCTTATCTTATACATAATTCACAGGAATAGACATTAGAAAAATCTGGGAGACTTCATGCGCTGCTCAGGTTTTACAAATACATAATTCAACATAAATTCATGAGAGCCGGATTGGACTGCACTTAAATCTGTGGTACTGGCAAAGTCATATGCATAGCCAAGGCGGAATCTTTTGGACAACTGCAGTTCAAGAATCGCGTTCCAATCTGCCCCAAAACGATGGGAGATTCCCACCCAGATAAGATCTTTTATTAATAGGTTGGCATTTAAATCAAGCTGAACAGGGGCGCCTTCGACTACTTTCAACAAAAAGTTTGGTTTTAGTTTCAGGTCTTTGCTTAAATAGAACAAGTACCCCCCTGTGAGGAAGTAGTGCCGGACTTCCTTAGTAAAACTGACCGGGTTGTCCTGATCAATGGAATTTTGTAGCATTCGCGGCACCGAAAAGCCTACATAAAACCGCTCCGAAGTATAGAATAATCCGGCCCCGAAATTAGGCAGGAAACTACTTTTATAATTCTGAAAATCCGCTGCTGGTCGTTGCAATAAAAGTAAATCGTTAAGATCTTCACGATAGCTGGTAAAACCCGCTTGAAGTCCCATGGACAAAGTACCTTTATCCATGGCGATTCGGTAGGCGTAAGATCCATATACAGCATGTTCTTTGGAAACCCCGATTTGATCACGTAACAGCACCATTCCCAAAGAAATATTCTTGTTTTTAATGGGACTATGAATGGCAAAGGTTTGGGTGCTGGGCGCTCCATCCAGGCCTGACCATTGTTCACGGGTCAGGGCAGTTAAGCTAAGTGCACCATGACTACCGGCATAAGCAGGATTCAGGGCCAGTCCATTGAACATGTACTGGGTATACATGGTTTGTTGCTGGCCAAATAAAGGAAAGCACAAACCCAATAGAAAAACTATTGTATAATATGTAGTGGTACTTTTTATATTTATCTTCCTCATTGATCCACTATTTTTTGAGTACTACATAACCGCTGTACAACTCACTTCCGTCTCCTAAATTCAATACATAAAAATATGTGCCATCAGGGGCCACTTCATCCCCAAATACGATTCCTTCAGTTGATTGACCCTCCCAGAATACCGTAACATTATTGTATCCTCTGGCTTGGTAAATTTTGCTTCCCCACCTGTTGAATATTTGCACATAGTTGTTGGGAAATCGATCGATCCCCTGGATAGTCCATATATCGTTGGAACCATCATTGTTGGGCGAAACCCCCTGATAAATAATAAGGCCTTCAAATGGGGCCACATCCACCATTACCGTGGCTTGAGCACATTCTGAGGGTACTCCGTCGTCACACACTTCATAGGTAAAGCTATCAGTTCCGCTAAATCCCGGGTTCGGTATATATGTGAAAGATCCATCGCT
>QIEB01000163.1 GCA_003229495.1 Flammeovirgaceae bacterium | reverse complement strand
ACACTTTCCAAGTAAGTGAATCAACTTTTCGAAATACCAAAGAAGCAGCTATTCGTATCAACGCTCGAGCAATGACCAATATTAGGGCAGGAAACTTTTTTGAGCTGGATGAGAATGTACCCGGTTGCCTGGTGGAACAAGATGGCAGTCCCGGTGACTTCTCTTTAAGGGCTTTGGAGGGCTCCTTTTATCTCATTGACGCGGATCTTAGCTTCAATACTACCGGAAGTTTCACGCTGGACCCCGGTGTGCATTTGAAGTTCAAATCAGGCAGATCTTTGCGTTATCCATATAGTGGGGGGAACTTTTTTAGAGTCAAGGGCGAACCTGAAAAGCTCGTGATTATGGAAGGAGAGAACGATGTGCCAGGTTCATGGGGAGGATTGATCCTTGAAGGCGGTTTTGATATCAACTATCTGCAAATCAAGAATGGAGGGGAGTTTGCACAGGCGGGGACCATCAATCCATCAAATCTGTTTTTTAATGTAGAGTCTGTTCCGTTATTTCAAACCTTTAATAACAGTACCATTTCCGGCAGCGCGGGTTATGGGGTGGTGATAAGCAATAGTTCCATCAATTTCGATTTTGAAGATCCAGCCAAGAACAATACTTTTTCCGGCAATGCGTCAGGGACCGTAATCAAGGAATAGTTCATCCTATGGAATGATCTTTAGCATCACTTGAAAGAAATTAACCTCCAGATGCTGACAATAGCTCATTTTGGCAAATATCAATAAACTCATGAATCAATTTTCTATTTTTTCAATACTTTTTTTGCGGCATTTTTCGTAATCATCAGTCTATCGGGATGTAATAGTGACGATGTTGATGATCCTGTTATCAAGCAATGGGTTTTGACTTTCAGCGACGAATTTGAAGGAAACAACCTTGATCTTTCAAAGTGGGAACAACTTGAATATAACCGCCGGCAAAATGAAAGTGGCTCAGATGGCTGGTGGCTCAAGGAAGATTCTTACCTCGACGGAAATGGCAACCTGGTAATTAGGGCGAAAAAAATCGACAATCGAAATAGTGATGACGATCCATATGACTATTCAACCGGCGCAATTAGATCAAAAGGTCTATTTGAGCAGAAATTCGGCAAATTTGAGATCTATTGTCAACTACCCACTCAGAAAGGATGGTGGGTAGCTTTCTGGCTTTTTTCAAACGGCGTAGGAAATGAAGATGGATCAGGGGAGGACGGCACAGAGATTGATATTTTTGAAGGCTTCGGCTGGACTGACAATATACAGCATGCCCTACATTGGGACGGTTACGGAGCCGCACATAAATCGGCAAGTGAGGGATTTGATTCTGAAGGTATCCGGAATGGATTTCATACTTTTACCCTGGAATGGAGCGAAAAAGAATACATTTTTTTTGTCGACGGTGTGGAGACATGGCGAACTACCGCTGGTGGTGTTTCAAAGGTGCCCTCTTATATAAAAATTACCGGAGAATTATCAACACTTCCCTGGGCAATTAGTGAAAGCTGGGCCAATGATCCAGAGCAAGCAACCTATCCTGATTACTTTCTTGTGGATTATATACGGGTTTATGAATGATTCAGGATAGACGGTCTAACTATCCTGAAGGCTGCATTACTTAACCTTAAATTGCTTTACCACCCCGTTCCTCCGTTCTGATGCGAATACAATCTTCCAATTGGGTAATAAAGATCTTGCCGTCCCCTAAGGTCCCTCCATTGGTTTTTGCGGCATCAATTATGGTTTGACAGGTGGTATCCACAAATTCATCATTAACGGCTATCTCCAGTCGTATCTTTGGCGTTAAATTAGGCACAACCCGTCTGCCGCGATAAATTTCCTCCCGTATTTGCTGACCATGACCAGAGACCCTACTCACGGTAATCCTGGTAATATTAACATGTATCAAAGCCTCGCGCACCTGGTCAAGCTGACTTTCTCGTATAATTGCTGTTATCAGTTTCATACTATTTCAGTTAGGGTTAAGCATGCCGTATCCCCTTTCACCATGGTAAGCATTATCCAGACCCCTCATTTCATTTTGCGGAGTGGGTCTTAATCCCATGGTTTTGTTTAAGATCCATAGTAAGATCAAAGTCATGATCGCCGCATAAAAAATGGCTATCAGCACAGCAATTATTTGAACACCCAATTGGTCCATCACACTCCAGCCGCCTTCTACAGACGCGACGGCATCTTCCATCCAGCTGTCTCGGATAAAAAAGGTCAACAAAATTGCGCCTACGATACCTCCCACCCCATGGATCCCGAAAGCATCCAAAGAGTCGTCATAACCCAATTTGTTCTTTAAAACTATGGCATAATAACATATCAGTGAAGCAGTTACTCCCAATACCAGGGCCCCTGCCGGTTGCACCACGCCCGCAGCCGGGGTAATGGCTACCAAACCTGCCAAAATCCCACTGACGAATCCCAATGCGGTGGCTTTTCCCTGGTGAATCCCTTCTATCACCATCCAGCTCAATGCTCCTGCGGCAGCAGCTACCTGGGTTACGGTCAAGGCCTGGGCTGTACTTAACCCACTGGTAATGCTGCTTCCGGCATTAAAGCCAAACCAACCGACCCAAAGTAATCCGGCACCTATCATGGTCATTACCAAATTACTGGGTGACATATCATCTGACGGGTATCCTCTTCTTGCTCCCAAATATATAGCTGCCACCAGGCCGCTTACCCCGGCGGATATATGGACCACCGTACCCCCGGCAAAGTCAATGGCCCCCTTTGATCCCAGATTGTAAAGAAATCCATCTTCCGCCCAAACCCAGTGGCACAAAGGATTATATACCAATAAACCCCACAGGGCTATAAAAATACAGTATCCTTTAAATTTGATGCGTTCCGCAAAAGCCCCGGCGATAAGAGCAGGGGTGATAATGGCAAATTTACCTTGAAACATACTGAATACGTATTCCGGCACACCCCCGCTCATAATGGTGGTGTCGATCCCGGATAATAAGACATAGTCGGGGTTCCAACCAAACCACCCGCCCAATATGTTATTGCCAAAACACAT
>QIEB01000521.1 GCA_003229495.1 Flammeovirgaceae bacterium | reverse complement strand
ATGCCATTCTTATTGATTGTTCTAAGGGCCTGGGTTGACACTTTCAAAGTGATCCATTTATCCTCCTCAGGAATGTAAAACCGTTTTTTGTGCAGATTCGGGTAAAACTTTCTCTTGGTTTTATTATTGGCATGAGAAACGTTATTCCCGCTTCTGGGGCGCTTACCGGTTATCTGACATACTCGTGACATCTTTCCGTATTTAAAATGGACTGCAAATATCGAAAAAAAATTCCAAACCAAAAACCTGTAATTAATTTAATTCTACCTTTTGGGATATTGAAAATAGAATCTTCAGGATCATCGGGGTGGCGGTCAAGGAGTTCATTTTTTACAGACATCCTAAATGATTAACTTTAAACTGGGTTAAACTAACTCGAATTAGAAAATTATGATCAATACCATAAGGTCCAGCCAACAGGCTATGGAACTGGAATATCGTTATGGGGCTCACAACTATCACCCCCTTCCGGTGGTCTTGAGAAAAGGTGAAGGGGTATTTTTATGGGACATGGAAGGGAAGCGATATTATGATTTTCTTTCGGCCTATAGCGCAGTAAACCAAGGTCATTGTCACCCCAGGATTGTTTCTGCTATGCAACAGCAAGCTGAGCAACTTACGCTTACATCCCGTGCATTTTACAATGATGTGCTGGGCACCTACGAGAAATACATCACTGAATTTTTCAACTATCAGAAAGTGCTTCCAATGAATACCGGAGTAGAGGCTGTTGAAACGGCCATAAAGTTATGCAGGAAGTGGGCCTATGAAGAAAAGGGCATTCAGCAGGACCAGGCAGAGATTATAGTTTGTGAGCAGAACTTTCACGGCCGTACTACTACAATTATTTCCTTTTCCAGTGACCCCGATGCTTATCAGAATTTCGGCCCATATACTCCCGGATTTATCAAAATACCTTATAATAATTTGGAAGCTTTAAGTAATGCTTTGAACAACCCCCAGGTAGCGGGGTTTCTGGTGGAACCTATCCAGGGTGAGGCGGGAGTAAATGTTCCGGACCAAGGTTATTTGGCGGATGCGGCAGTACTCTGTAAAGAAAGCCAGGTGTTGTTCATTGCTGATGAAGTACAGACGGGGATTGCGCGTACAGGAAAGATGTTGGCATGTGACCATGAACAGGTTAGACCAGACATATTGATTCTGGGAAAAGCATTATCAGGGGGCACATATCCGGTTTCCGCGGTATTGGCAGATGATGAGGTGATGAAGGTAATGAAACCCGGACAACACGGTAGTACTTTTGGTGGCAACCCTGTAGCTGCAAAAGTTGCAATGGCGGCACTAGATGTAGTGGTAGATGAAAATCTTGTAGAAAATGCCGCGGTAATGGGAAAATTATTTAGAGATCGAATGAAGCAATTGATTAGTGATTCGGACCTGGTAACACAAGTCAGAGGAAAGGGACTGCTTAATGCCCTTCTTATTAATGATAGCCCGGAAAGTGAAACCGCCTGGAATATTTGTCTGGAATTAAAAGAAAACGGGCTGCTGGCCAAGCCAACTCACGGCAATATTATTAGATTTGCACCGCCATTGGTGATTACCGAAGAACAAGTGTTGGATTGCTGTAGTATAATTGAGCATTCTATTAATGTAATGAAATAACAAATCCCAAATAGCAAAAAACAACCAAGCTCCAAATAACAATCATCAATTTCCAAACAGCGCAGAAAGTTTGGAGTTTTAGTTGTTGGAATTTGGAAATTATTTGGTGCTTGGTGCTTGAGTTTTGTTATTTTACATATGGCACATATGTTAAGGAGACCTCGTAGAAACCGAAAAAATAGCCAGATAAGGGATATGGTTGCAGAAACCAATCTGGATATTAGTGATCTGATCTTTCCTCTTTTCCTGAAAGAAGGAATGGGTATTAAAGAAGAAATTGGGTCTATGCCTGGGATTTACAGATACTCTATAGACAAATTGGTACAAGAGGTTGAGCAATGCTTAAATCTTGGGCTTGGAACTTTTGCTTTGTTTCCTTGCATAAATGATAGCCTCAAGGACCAAACTGCATCTGAGGCTTTAAAACCTCAGGGTTTATATCCACGAGCCATTCAAACTTTGAAATCCACAGTACCGGAGGCCATATTATTAACTGATGTAGCCATGGATCCTTATAGTTCCGACGGACATGATGGCCTGGTCATAGATGGGGAAATTCGAAATGATGAATCTTTGGAAATTCTTGCAAAAATGGCCGTGGTTCAGGCACAAGCCGGCTCAGATATTATTGGTCCTTCTGATATGATGGATGGCAGGGTAGGGGTAATTCGAGAAGCCCTCGATAAACAAGGATTTCAAAATGTATCAATCATGTCATATACTGCTAAATATGCCAGCGTTTTCTATGGCCCATTTAGGGATGCCCTGAGCTCGGCCCCAAAGCACGGGGACAAAAAGACCTATCAGATGGACCCGCGTAATCGTCGTGAAGCGATAATAGAGGCAGAGTTGGATATAGAGGAAGGGGCCGATTATCTAATGGTCAAACCAGCGTTAGCTTATCTGGACGTAATAAGTCAAATTTCATCAGAGTTTGAACTGCCAGTTGCCGCCTATAATGTCAGTGGAGAGTATTCAATGATCAAGGCTGCTCACCAGAAAGGATGGCTTGATGGACCTCAGGCAATGATAGAATCACTTACATCTATAAAACGTGCTGGGGCAGATCTTATATTAAGCTATTTTGCCAGGGAATATGCTGAATTGTTAAAAAGCTAGTTTAGATCTTCCTCTCTTTCAAGCATTAAAATAGAACTTTGAGGAACAATAAAATATTTTTCACCTTCATAAAGAATTTCAAATGCCCCTTTTTGGAGAAAAATAGCTAAGTCCCCTTTTTTTGCCTGTAGAGGCACATATTTAATCTGATCTTCCTGATCTTTCCAAGGTTCATCTTCTTCGATAGGCATCGGTATGGGATATCCGGGGCCAGTTTTCATAATATAACCGCTCTGCACCCTTTCCTTTTCCCGAACTCCGGCTGGAAGATAAAGCCCGCTTTCTGTGCGCTCCGACA
>QIEB01000275.1 GCA_003229495.1 Flammeovirgaceae bacterium | reverse complement strand
GGCATATTAAGTAAGGGAAAAACTCCTGATGGTATTTGCTCACTCCTCCACCAAGTATAATAAGGTCTGGATAGAGTATTGATTCAATATAATTAAGATATTGATTTAATCGATTTCCCCATTTTTCCCAACTCAGATCGTTTCTTTCTCGAGCAGAATTTGCGGCATACTTTTCCGCAATGTCTCCATGCATTATCACGTGCCCTAGCTCGGTGTTGGGCACCTGACACCCGTCCACAAATAATGAAGATCCTATTCCGGTGCCCAATGCCAGGATCAAAACTACTCCATTAATATCTTTACCTGCTCCAAAATTTATTTCAGCCCATCCGGCAGCATCCACATCATTGGAAACATGAGTGGGGCAACCGGTCTTGGATGAAATCATTTTTGCTACATTTACCCCAATCCAGGATTTATCAATATTGGCAGCAGTAAGGGCAACCTCGTTTTTAACCACAGCCGGAAAACCGCAGCCGGTGATTCCCTTCCAGGAAAAAAATTTTGCAACGTCCGCCACAATGGTAGTTACTGCATCGGGGGTAGCCGGTTGAGGTGTTGGTATTCGATGCCGCTCAGTTAGCATATCACCAGTTTCCACATTGACGATGGCACCCTTGATTCCTGACCCGCCAATATCAATACCTAAAATTTCCATTTTGTTGATCAAATGATATGGCACTAAAACTATAAAATAACCTTTGAAGTTTGAACAAAGAAGCTCTCTTTTTCGGCCAATTTTTTATAGATTTATCGTTTCGTCAGACCTTTATGACTATGATTTTTAGGCTTTCAGGACTTTTACTAGCTGCTTGTATGGTCGCCCAGCTTCATGCACAAGACAATCAGTATATAGTTAAATTGAATGGAGATACCATCAGGGGAGAATTGAAAATTAATCCTATCCGTGATAATAGTAACTCCATGTCTTTCAAAGCGGAGGGTGGATCTAATAATAATATTCGTCCTATAAGAGTCAAGTATGTTTACTACGATCATGAATATCAATTTCGTTCGGTTCCCTTCTATAGTCAAAGACTTTTTATGCAGATTATTAAGGAATATGAGCATATTAGCTACTACAACTATATCCGTAAGGGAAATAATTCGATTTTGACCACAAAGGTAGCAACTAAACCAAATGGGGAGGCTGTAGAATTAAGTGGTTTGACCTTTAGAAAGCAAGTAACTGAATTTCTGGATGATTGTCCGGAGATTGTAGCTAAGTTAGAATCTAAAAAATATCGTTATAAAGATTATGAAAAACTCTTTGCGGACTATAATAACTGCGAGCAACCATTAGTATTGGCCCAAGGCCCAAGTAGTACAGCTACGGAAGTTACAGCAGCTACAACAATTGTCTCCACCACCGAAACCGCAGAGGCCTCCATTGATGATACCGTGCAAGAAAAGCTCACTAAGGTCGATGAGTTTGGTAAATATGTAGCCGGCTTAAAGGATTTTGCATATGCCAACGACGTATTAGAGTGGTTATCAGATGTTGAAAACCGAATTCGCCAAAACCGTGAGATTCCTAACTACTTATGGAGTTCTTTAAATGCAATGACAGAAGAACAAACTGAACTTAATGAGAAAGCTGAAGAGCTTAAAAAAGACCTTGAAAACTAATCGATAAACTGGGGAGATTTTATATTCAACCCAAGCCGTTTGTTAATGGCTTGGATGAAATAGTCACAGGTAGTTGGGGTATGGGCCTCATTATCCTGATGTGCAAAGAAATACACGGTTTCCAGACCATTGTCAACCCAGGATCCAATGCGGTCAACCCATTGGTCCATCCTCTGAAAATCAGTTGGGTGCAGACCATAACCATTGAAACGGATAAAGGCTAAATTGTTAGTCAATCTTTGATGCACACAGTCCCGCCTCCCGGCTGTGTCAGTTATTACTACGCTTTTATGGTATTCGGCCATCATTTCAAATAACTCGTCTACCAAAGTTGCATCAGTAAACCATCCCGTATGTCTTAGCTCCACTGCAATGGACACATCCGTGGGAAGCAGTTTTATAAAATATTCAAGGTCACTGAATTTTTTTGGGGTAAAATTTTCTGGTAATTGAAGAAATGAGGTGCCTAAATTATCTCCAAAAATGTTCATTATGTACAGAAAAGCCTCCGTTACCTCTTCAGCCGCTTTAAGTCGTTTATAGTGACTTATGGTTTGAAAAAACTTTGGGCAAAATTTAAACCCTTCTACCGCCCGTTTGGCCCAACCTTCAACTACTACTTTTCGGGTGCCATAGAAAGTTGAATTAAGCTCTATGGCATTAAAATGCCGGACATAGTGGTCCAGATACTCCTTATCCTTGGTTCCCTCCGGATAGATACTTCCTACCCATTCCTTTCGTCCCCACTTGGCGCAACCCGCATAAATTTTTGGTTGTTTCTTATCCAGTGCTCTTAAAAGTTTTGTGGTATCCGGATGATCTTCCGGTAACCTGAGATCAAGCTTATCCAAAACACTAGTTTCCAGTTTTCCGAATCTCATGAAAGGGCAACTTATTGTTTACAATATTATTTGGAAATGCAATTGAAACCGGAGTTATTACACCCGCTGGAGATCTTAAAATTATTTCGATTCATCTAACATATCAGTTCGGAGTGTGCGCCATATCCTAAACAACAAGAACACACCTATGGTTGCTACCAGCGTTAAAACACCAGCCCACAAGTATTTGCCATAAATCCAGTAACCAGTAGCAAACAAAGTGCCGAATACCGTAAAGCAACCCAAAACAGTTGCCAGCAACTCCAACGGTACTTTCCAGGCACTGGGGTACTCTTCAGTACCTGACACGCTTGAGTCTATTTGATCAACCACTTGTTTCCAACCCGGTCCTCCCGGCTTAATTAGCCGGTAAAAGTTAATTAATGTCTTGGCATCTGTTTTGGGAGTAAAATAAGTAGCTATTATCCAAACTACGGTAGTCAGTATCGCGCCCAATACAGTCTTTTGCCAAGCCAGTAGGGGAAGAAATTCCATTTGATCATGAATAAAAGTTAAATAAACCGCTATGATCAATG
>QIEB01000096.1 GCA_003229495.1 Flammeovirgaceae bacterium | reverse complement strand
AGGTTACCAAGAGTGGTTATGGTATGGACTCTTTGTATGAGGATGCGGTAGCACTAATTGAAGGGCTGAAACTCGGACCAGTGCATTTCGGTGGGCTTTCAATGGGAGGGTTCGTGGCCATGCGGCTTGCAGCCAGAAGACCTGATTTGGTTAAATCCCTGATCCTAATGGAAACTTCTGCACAGGATGAGCCTAACAAACTGAAGTATGGGTTATTAAATGCCATGGTGAAGATGTTTGGAATCAGTGCGGTGGTGAACCCGGTGATGAAAATAATGTTTGGCAACAGTTTCCTAAATGACCCGGCACGACAGGAAGAAGTCCGACACTGGATAGAAGAACTAAAAAAGAATCAAAAATCTATCGTAAGAGCCGTCTCCGGAGTGATCCATCGGCAAGCTGTGGCCCATGAACTTGGCCAAATCAAATGTCCTACACTAATCCTGGTAGGTATGGAGGACATCGCCACTACTCCTGAAAAAGCTGAATTTATTCATCAAAATATCCGCAATTCGGTCTTGAAATATGTTGAACGGGGAGGCCACACCGGGTCAATTGAAGAGCCGGAGCAATACAATGGGGAGATTGAGCAGTTTCTGGAGACGGTAATTAAAGGGACTGAAGGATTGAGCGATTGAGGGGCTAACCTCTTTTACGATAACTCAATACAGCCCATCCATTAAAGAATGTCGCAAAACCAACAAGTGCCACCAACTGTGGTAGTAGGTCCTGTACACCACTTCCTTTGAGATACACCATTCTTAGCACTTCAATAATATACTTTAACGGGCTAATATTGCTGATCAATTGTGCCCAGTCCGGCATATTTGCCACAGGGGTATAGAGGCCGCTAAGAAAAATGAAACTAAGTACAAAAAAGAATATCATAAACATTGCCTGTTGGGTGTTGGCAGCATAGTTAGAAACCACCAGTCCAAAACCTGAAAACCCTAATACAAACAAGGTGACAAACAGATATATTACCGCAAGGTTGCCCAATGGCAAGAGGCCCCATACGAACAGCGCCACCCCAATGCAAACGGTAAGTACTACATAGCCAAACACCCAATATGGGAGCAATTTTGATAAAATCAAGGTAAACTTACTCACCGGTGTTACATTCATTTGTTCAAGGGTCCCCTGTTCCTTTTCATTTACAATATTCAGAGCCGGCAAGAACCCGCACACCATGGCCAAGACCATTACCATTAGTGCCGGTACCATGAATACTTCATAAAGCAGTTGCGGATTGTATTTGTATAACGGTAGTATTTCGAGATTTGGCACCTTCAAACGATTGTAGTTTTGGGTGAGTTGCATCCTGATATTGGTATTAAAATCAGATATTATCCCGGAAAGATAGGCCGTTCCCAATCCACCTTTTACACCATTTACCGCATTGGCAGAGATCATCAAACTAGCTCGCATTTCTCGTACTAGGTTCTTCTCAAAATTTGGAGGGATCTCTAGTATTATATCGGACTCATCGGATTCAACACTGGCCAGGGCCTGTTGAAAGTTTGAGGAAACATTTGATATCCTAAAGTAACCGGACGCTTGTATTTTCTGAACCAAGCTCTTTGAAAATGGACTTTTATCCTGATCAACCACACTGAGGTTTATGTTTTCTATGTCAAAATTGGCTGCCAACGGAAATATCAACAGGGCAGTAAGTGGAAAGATCACTACCAGCCTGGGCAGGAACGGGTTTCGGAAGAACTGCTTAAATTCTTTTTCAAGTAGATACCGTAACATTTTATTCAAGCCTGATTTTAAACTTCTTTAAACTTATTGTCAATATGATCAGGCCCATTCCACTAAGTACCATAAACTCCTTTAGTATAGAACTGAAGCCCAATCCTTTGATCATTACATTTTTTACCGCTACGATATACCATTTAGCAGGTATGAATTGAGCCACTACCTGAAGCGCTATAGGCATATTCTCAACTGGGAACATTAATCCTGAGAGCATTACTATGGGCAAGATTAGTCCCATGGCCGAAATCAATAACGCCACCAACTGCTTTTCCACTACTGAAGAGATAAGCAGTCCTAGTGCCAGGGAGACAATTATATAAACCAATGAAATGAAAACAAGTAGCCAAAGGCTTCCTACTATGGGTACATTCAATGCAAATACCGATAATAATAGAACCGTGGTCAGATTGATAATGGATATGGTAAAATAGGGTATTACCTTTGAAAGTATGATCAGCAATGGAGGCATGGGAGATACTAATATCACTTCCATGGTTCCCATCTCCTTTTCTTTGGTAATAGAAACTGAAGTCATCATAGCACAAATCAGTATTAGAATCATCCCGATGACCCCGGGGACCGTGTTGTAAGCCCCCTCCATGGTTGGATTGTATAGGAGTTTTACTTCAGGCAAGATTTGATAAGGTACCCCCTGTTGATCTGAGGCGGTCAGTTCTTGTTGATATCCTCTGATAATGCTGGTTGCGTATGATACCAGAGTAGAAGCAGTGTTGGGGTCCGTTCCGTCAGCAATCAGTTGTATCTGGGCCTCACCGGTTCTAACTAGTTGTTCATAAAAATCTTGTCCAAAGATGACCAGCAGTCCGATTTTTCCTTCTCTAAATACAGATTCAATTTGAGAGGTATTTGTGACATATCCTTCCAAAGTAAAATAATCACTGGCCTCCAGCCGGTTCACTATCCCTTGAGTAGCTACATCCCGGGAGAGATCTAAAATGGCAAATTGGGAGTTTTTAATCTCCGTAGTAATACCAAACCCAAAAAGGATAATCATCAAAACCGGTAATGCCACAAGCATCATCATGGTCCAACGATCACGAATGATGTGATAGAACTCCTTCTGTGTGAAAATCAAAAATCGCCTAAGGTTAGTCACTGTTTCTTTTTGCTTTTCGCGCAAGTTTTTGAAATACCTGGTCCATGCTCTCGGCCTGATAGAAACTTTTTACCTCTATTTTCCCATCAACCATAATGGATACCCGGTTGCAATATTCCGCTTCATCCATGTAATGGGTGGTTACAAAAACGGTGATACCCTGTTCAGCTGCCTGGTAAATAAGTTCCCAAAATCGTCTTCTGGTACTTGGGTCCACCCCTCCTGTTGGCTCGTCAAGAAATACTATTTCCGGTTGATGGAAGATGGCCGCAGAAAATGACAATTTTTGTTTCCATCCCAAGGGTAAAGCGCTGACCATGGTATTTTTTTTACTAGTGAACCCCAGGTTCTCCAGCAACTGATCAATTTTGGGCATAATTTCTTTGTGAGGCACACCGTAAATGCCGGCATACAACCGCAGATTTTCCCATACCTTCAGGTCTTCGTACATTGCAAATTTTTGGCTCATATAACCAATATGGGCTTTTACTTCTTCTGATTGTTTTTCTATATCAAAACCCGCTACTGTCCCCTTACCTGCTGATGGCAAACTAAGACCACATAGCATACGCATTGCTGTGGTTTTACCAGCGCCATTGGCTCCCAGGAACCCAAAAATCTCCCCCTTTTCTATTTCGAAGGAAATGTTGTCTACGGCGACAAATTGGCCGAACCTTTTAGTCAGATTTTTCGCGACAATAACACTCATCTCTTGCTAGTGTGATAATTCCATAAAACAGTCTTCGATAGTTGCTTTTATCGGTTGGATCATAATTTCAGTATGTCCCTTGTCTTCCAAATATCTTCTCAAATAGTCCATCGTCAACTGATCTGATACATAATCCTCGCCTGATTGATCAATAGTCACATGATGGGTGTCCCCGAATGCAAAACTGGTCTTCACTATATGATATTTGCGAAGGTCTTTTAACAGAGGGAACATTCTTGAGCTTTGTACAGACCAAAGAATTTTCTTAAACTGTTCTCTGATATTTGTTGGAGTCTCAATTTTTAAAAAGTTCCCTCCCTGGATCAAAGCAATCCGATCACACATACTGGCTTCATCCATGTAAGGGGTAGAAACCAAAATAGTAATGCCTTGGTCCCTTAATTTTTTTAACATTTCCCAGAATTCTTTTCGGGAAACAGGGTCAACACCGGTCGTCGGTTCATCCAGGAATAATATCGCAGGCTTATGAATAAGGGCGCAACACAACGCCAGTTTTTGCTTCATTCCTCCTGAGAGGGCCCCTGCCCGCCTGGTTTTGAAGGGTTCAAGCTGCTGATAGATATCCTTGATGAGGTGATAATTTTCCTGGATTGTTGTGTCAAAGATGGTAGCAAATACCTTAAGGTTCTCTTCAACTGATAGATCCTGGTAAAGTGAAAACCGCCCCGGCATGTACCCAACCATATTTCTGATGGTTTTATAGTGGTTTACCACATGGTGGCCATCTATAAGAGCCTCACCTGAATCTGGAATTAACAAAGTGGTCAGGATCCGGAACAAGGTGGTTTTTCCAGCTCCATCAGGTCCTATTATTCCAAAGATTTCCCCTTTCTCTACTTCAAAGCTAACTCCCTCCAACGCCTGGACCTTGCCGTATTTCTTATATACATCGCTGACAATAATAGGGTTCATTCCTTAGAGAAATTTACTCCACCATACATGCCAATCTTTAAGAATCCATCGTTCTCAACCGCAACTTTTATGGCATAAACCAGATTAGCTCTCTCGTCCTGGGTTTTGATGGTTTTTGGGGTAAACTCTGACTGGGTTGATATCCAATTGATCCTGCCTGGGTATGAGCGGGTTTCTGTTCTTCCAAATTCCGCAAGGACTTCTACTGTCTGTCCTATTTTCAAAGGCGCCAGTTGGTCAGCAGTAACAAACGCCCTGAGAATCATACGGTCCAAATCCGCCACCTTAAAAAGGGCCTTTCCACTGGCAGTAATCTCTCCAGCCTCGGCATATTTGACCAGCACCGTGCCGTCAATGGGACTTTTGATCACACTCCTTTCCAGTTGATCGTTCAATTGTTGGATCTGGATGTCAATGGTTTCACTTTGAGCATTAATTGAAGTGACATTGGTCGACAGGCTGCTCTTTTGGGCTTTTAGAGTACTTTCCAGAATTGCCAGCTGAGCATTAATATCGTCCAATTGTTTTTGAGTGGCTACATCACCTGCCAAGAGATTTTCCACACGTTTCTTTTCCCGTTCCCATTTGGTTATTTCTCTTTCTATGGCCTCAACTTGTGATTGTATATCCGGGCGACCTGAAAGAATAGCAATTTTGCTGGCCTGCAATTGCAATTTGGAAAGGTATAGTTGGGTGCTATCAATCTGTCCTATAGGAGCAGCTCTTATCAACCGGTCTCCTTCTGTTATGTCCAGGGTAAGCACCCGTCCATTGGATTCTGCGGAAACGATGATCTCGGTGGCTTCAAAAACGCCGGTAGCGTCAACAGGGTTAGGGTTCTGAATGCAAGACAGAAGCCCAAAAGGAATGATAATAGCAAGATATTTTGAAAATT
>QIEB01000094.1 GCA_003229495.1 Flammeovirgaceae bacterium | reverse complement strand
GTTCATTTTGCAAAAGGAATGAAAAGCGTAGAGGCCCTCACATTAGATCAGCTTATTGGGAGGGCTGTTATTGTGGATGTAAGTACCAGAGCGCTTGGTGACAGAGATTATTTAGTAAGTATTAAGGATTTTTTAGATTGGGAGCGAGAGCATGGGCCACTGCCTGAGCAGTCAGTGCTACTTATTCGCACTGGCTACGGTAAATTTTGGCCAGACCGGGACAGCTATCTTGGCACTTCCCGCATGGGACCGGAGGCAGTTTCCTCTTTGCATTTCCCTGGACTGGATCCTGATGCCGCTTTGTGGTTGACCACAGAAAGAAGTATTAAGTCCATAGGACTGGATACACCAAGTATTGATTATGGTCAATCCAGTACCTTTGAAAGCCATAGGATATTATTTGCCCATAACATTCCGGCTTTTGAAAACCTGGCCAATTTGGATAAATTACCAACTCTTGGCGCTTGGATAGTGGCGCTGCCTATGTCTATATCCGGGGGCAGTGGAGCGCCGTTAAGAGCAGTAGCCTGGTTGCCCGCATCGCTCAAGGATTGAAGGACTGAATGATAGATGGATTGAAGGACTAATGGATTGAATGATAGATGGATGGGAGGCTGGAATACCCCTAATTAATTATCTCTGGCAGAACTCGTAGATCGCAAATCATCAATCGGTATTCGGCGTTCCCTTCGTCCCTAACACCCTAACACCCTAACACCTTGCCACCTTCGTCCCTCGTCCCTAACTTTACAGGTATTTCAATAAGAAATCAATAGCTTTTTTTGTTAAGCTTGTGTACGGAGGAAACAGCGGCTTTACCGAGGTCAACCCGATTTTTTGTTTTAGAACACTCTTCTGATTGGAGAATGCCAGGAAACCGCTATGTCCGTGGGATTTCCCGAATCCACTGTGATTAATCCCGCCAAACGGCAGGTTCGGGTTCATGAATTGGATAACACAATCATTGACAGCCACAGACCCGGAAGAAGTTTCCTGAAGTATTTTATTCTGGAATACCGATGATCCGCTAAAAATATAGAGGGCCAGCGGTTTTGGCTTACTGTTGATCAATTCAATGACTTCCGAAATGTCGTGATAGGTGATTATCGGAAGAATAGGTCCGAAGATCTCTTCTTTCATGATTCTTGCAGTCAGCGGCACCTTGGAAAGTACCGTAGGGGCAAAATAGTTGTCTGCTTTATTAACTATCCCACCACATTCAATTTCTGCCCCCATTTCTAAAGCATCAGTTAACATTGAGTCCAGACGATCGAAATGTTTAGTCCCGATTATACGTGCATAAGACGGGCTGGTTTCAATGCCATGACCTTCAGGATCGAAAAACTGATCAATCACACGACGTAGGTTATCTAACAAAGCTTCTTCCACAGTTTCCTCCACCAGTAAATAGTCCGGGGCAATACAGGTTTGGCCGCCATTTATAAATTTCCCCCAAACGAGCTTTTCTGCGGCATCAGTAAGATCGGCCGTTCGGTCTATAACTGCAGGGCTCTTGCCGCCTAATTCCAGGGTTACGGGGGTCAGATGTTGGGAGGCTTGTTGCATCACAATTTTGCCCACAGCAGGGCTTCCGGTAAAAAATATATGGTCGAAAGGTAGTTGAAGTAAGTTTTCCGCCACCTCCTTCCCTCCATTAAATACCGCTACTTCCGATGGATCGAAAATTTCAGCAACCATTCGAGCAATTACTTCAGAACAGTTAGGAGTTAGTTCAGAAGGTTTCAATATCGCGGTGTTCCCTGCCGCCAATGCTGAGATCAGGGGGCCAACAGTAAGATTGAAAGGGAAATTCCACGGAGAGATAATTAAACAAACCCCTTTGGGCTCAAAATGAAGGTAAGATTTCGTGCCAAGGAGGGCCAAATTCGATTCAGCTTTTTTAGGCTTGGCCCACTGACGAATATTTTTTAGTGCATGCTTAATTTCGGAAAGTACCAGGTAAATTTCAGATAGGTCAACTTCTGCTGAAGGTTTTCTAAAGTCTTTATAGATTGCGTCCTGTATACTTTTCCGGTGGTTTTTGGTCCATTCCTGAATTTTAATCAACCGTGAAATTCTGGCTTTCAAGGGCTCTATTCGCCAAAGTTCACTGGTGGACTTTTGTGACCTAAAAACGTCACTTGTTATGTTGGCCTCCAATTTTTCAATTGCCGGCATAGGAATGATAGTTCAGTTTAGATTTAAAAAACCCTGACGGATTCCCTCAGGGTTCATTGCCTGAAGCGAATTATTCAGTTAAGATGGTAAACTCAACCCGGCGGTTTTGGGCTCGACTTTCTTTGGTATCATTGTCGGTAACTGGTTTGGACTCACCGAATCCACGAGATACCAGTCTTTCTGAGGCAATTCCATTTTCTGTTAAAAAATCAAATACCGCTTTGGCCCTTTTATCTGAAAGTCCTTGATTATAAGTCGAACGTCCTATACTATCAGTATGCCCGGAAATCTCAATTTCAACACCCGGATTATTCTTCATGAACTCTGCCACTCGCTGCAACTCAGGTTTAGAATCTTCTTTCAGTGAAGACCTGTCGAAGTCGAAGAAAATGTTGTTCAAACGAACGGTTGCTCCGGTTTCAATAGGTACTAGAAACAGGTCCTTATTGATCTCTTTGTACTCTTCCAGGTCGTTCAGATCAATATTCGCATTAACTGCCACATACCCCTCCGCTTCCGCAAGGTATCCATATTTCGCTCCGGAAGGTAAAACGATCTTATAAGCCCCAGATACAGGATCAGAGGTTGCCAATCCAATCTCCGTTCCATCGGGTAAGCGTTCATACAAAATTTTCACTCCACCCAGTGCTTCGTTGGTTTTAGAGTTAAAAACTTTTCCCTGAACTAACACTACCGGAGCAGGTTTGTAGAATACCGGTAATTCTACTTTGAAGATGTCCATATTGTCCGTGCCAACCCGTCTGGAATAAAAAGCATATTCTCCGGACGCCGGAATATTGAAGAATTCATCATCATTTTCTGAATTAATGTCTGGCCCCAAATTCTCAGGCTCCGACCAGTTCTTCCATGAGTCATCGAGACGACGGGATACAAATATGTC
>QIEB01000381.1 GCA_003229495.1 Flammeovirgaceae bacterium | reverse complement strand
GAGGAAATCAAAATTGCGCAGGAGGAAAAGAAGAGGCTTAAGGATAAGGCTTTGGAAAACCCGGTCGTAGTCAGGGAGGGTGATTTAAAGTGGATGGATGAACTTTTTAATGTCCTTATTGATTTCAGTATTCCTTGCGCCGTTAATGCCGATACCGGGTGCAACAAAGGATGTTGTGGAAATAAATACCGGTTGATGGTGTCATCTCAGGATGTTGAAAAGGCAAATGAGCGAATTGAGGAATACTACATGGAGATTCATCCTGAAATCCGGGGTTCAAAGGAAATGATCAGCCAGGGGAAATGCCCGGCATGTGGTTCCCCTGTGGGTACCGATGCAGTTGAGTGCCAGGATTGCGGGCTGACTCTACTTATTGTTGAGTAATGAGAGATATTTTCTTTATCCCCCTCTTTGGCAAAGAGGGGTTAGGGGAGATTTTATTGGTGTGTAGGGTTTGATTAGATTGGCTTGACAATTGACAATTTTAATGCTATTTTTGATGACAGCTATTCAATAATAATAGCGATAAACTTAACGGGGGAACACTCAAAAGGTTTTTGGGGTAAAACAGAAATAAATGGAACCAGAATTAGATTTATTCCTGTCTGGTATATTTAACCCAAAGACTACGGCTTCAAGGAGGTTACAACAAAGTCCAAATCCACCTTATAATGCCAGTCGCAGGCTAAAGCCTGCGACTGGCAATTTCGGGGTTTTTGCAGTGGAGTCAATCTTGATTCTATAGCTTAATAAACTCATTTATGCTTAAATCCGCTTGTCTAATAATAGCTCTTAAAGTACCTCGATCAAGTTCTTTATGATTTGGAACAACCAATTGTGCAAATGGATTATCACGTCGTAATATAATATGACTTCCTTGCTGACGTTTAAAGTAGAAGCCGGCTTTAGATAAAACTTTGATACATTCTTTAGCGGAAATTTTAGGGAGTTTACTCATACTGCTACCACTAAAGTTTCAAAATTTTCTTTAGGAACATCTAGCCCATCTTCTTCAAGAACTGCAATATAGCCCTGAATAGCCTCTTTAATATTAGTAATAGCAGCTTCTTTTGTTTCACCTTGGCTGATACATCCAGGTAAACTTGGACACTCAGCAATCCAATAGTTATCTTCACCGTGATATATAATAACTTCTCTCATATTTTTGACCTCCATTTAGAAGTATTAATTCATTTTTATAATTATAACTCTAATATGAACAATTTTACAAGTAGGTAAGTTTGATTTTTTGTAACAGTTCACCCTCTACCTTTGGGTCTTATCATTACCCATATCTTTTAAATACTTTGATAAATAAGCTTATCTAACCTTCCTGCCTGTGATGGACACAGCAGACAAGCACGCAGACAGGGAAACTCCCCCTTTGGAAAAGGGATTAAGGGGGATTTTATAATTATAAGTTCTCCAAATCCCCCCTCACCACCCTTTGCTAAAGGGGGGGATGAATATAGCTGAATAGTTACATTATTTTTTGGAATTGGTATTACCAATTTAAAATGAATACAAGATGATCATTTATCCCTAAAACAGGTTAAAGATCAGACCAATTCAGTAGCCCGGTATCATAGTTCCATATTCCGTCACCATTGGTATCCGCCTCCACCTGGTACTGGGTAGAAGAAAGGACTGTTAACCGAGCCATAGTACTACTACCCCCTATGCCTGTATTACCTGTACAAATCAGGACACCCTGAGAGGGCCAGTCATTATTGTCATAGATCCGCAAGGGGGTAAGGGTGGAGAGAACTACATAGCCATAATCAGGATCATAGTATTTACCCGATACCTCAACGTATACATAATTCGCCTCCATGGTCAAGGTCATGTTGAAGTTCTCGACCCAATATACTTTCTTGTTGCTGTTGTCCTGCATCAATATATTCATAGTTATAGTAGTGGTAGAGCCACTTAAATCCATGTCAACGTCACCGTCGACTGTGAAAGAATCGCTGCCTGAGTCAATTGTAAGGGCATTGAAGGACATAATAAATTGCGTTTCACCTGTGCTTAGATTTGTCTGACCTGAGAAATTTACGCTGCCAGACAAGGTGGTGCCATATTCGCAATAGCTGTTGAAGTTGAAGTTACCATTGAAACTACCTGTTTCATCATTAACACTAATGGTGAACGACGCACTGCCTCCGCAGTTACCATCAAACGAACCACTTTCATTCTGAATGGCACTATAGATACCAGTGTCCGATATAGTTGTTATATCAACCCGACGAAGAGCATTCTCTAATGCCCTGGACAGTACCAGGGTACGTGAGCGACCAATCTGCTCTTCCTCCCCGGTCTGAACAGCACTCAGCCCTGTCCATGCAGTGCCTGAACTACCACCCTGGTAAGCTCCGATGACGATATCTTCAGCATTATTTTCATCTATGACAGCCTGAGTTGTAAGACCTGTATATGAAATACCACTATTACTTTCTCCGCCACCATCATCTCCACCACCACCATCATCACTACCACATCCAATCATCAATCCTGCTCCGAGGCATAAAGTCAACGCCATAATAAATGAAAGCCGTACTATCTTTTTCATCTCTTTATTCCTCCTTTTCTTTATATAACCTAAATCTTGCACCGTTTCCGTGCAAGAAATCTCTCATGCCGGTAGCCGCAGCCTTCAGGCTGCGATCTTACGCAGGCTAAAGCCTGCGGCTACCAGTTTTGTATCGTATACATTTAAAACCAATAAGATAACCTAACTGGTTAAAGGCGTTAATATCTAATACCCTCTGTATTCCCTGAACCTCCATAAAATAAATCAGGCACGAAAAGCTGTTTTGACGAGTCGAGCAGACGTAAGGATTATTCCTTATGCCACTCACAGAATCCATAAAATCCGTGGTCTCCCTCTCGCTAAGCCTGAGAGTCATGACCGAAAATAGCCGGCCGGCTTGGCCGGCTATCTGTCAGTGGTTGTAAAACCGGTTTTACTGTCTCAACACTTTTTATGGCGTATAAAAGCTTATCGACACATCATCAAAGTACCATCAAAGTACCACCCATGCCCTACATAGGTTCTGTAAGAAGGGTAACCACTATTACCCTGGTTAAGAGCAAAGCCAATGCGTACTTTTTTTCCAGCATAGGCCGACAGGTCAACAAGCGGATAAGTCCACACCCCGCCGGAACTACTGCTATAAGTTGCAAGTGTAGTCCAACCGCTCCATGTGCCCGGCGACGTCTCTTCGGAAACCCTAACGGTCACGTTATCATAACCTCCAATAGAGAACCAGTGCCAGAAACGCAAAAGAATCTCCTCTTCGGTTGCAATGGCGGGAAGCACGATGGAGGGGCT
>QIEB01000585.1 GCA_003229495.1 Flammeovirgaceae bacterium | reverse complement strand
TGTCTGAGACAAGACTGCTGTCTGCTCCAGTAAACAATTCCTGCCAGCGTAAACCATCCAGGGTGATCAGCACTACGTTTTCTGTTTGTAGCGGTTTCTGTGAGAAAGCGAAGAGCATTGCTAGTTGCAAAAAGGCGGTCAGTAATATTTTCATTTTCTTATTTATGTTGATGCTCTTAGTAGTCTATTTAAAGTTTAGAAATGCCAAGGTTAACAGATATGATCAAAAGGATGCCGATTTACTCCAAATGAAATATCCAATATCGTATAAGTAATAAAAAACGTCCAGGAATTTAATTGCCCCGATCAAGTCAATCATCCGTATCATTCCGGTTATCGACATAGCCCTCCGGAGCACTGCATGCCTGGAATGGTCTTTGCGGATCACCTAGCCCGTCACCGTCCTGATCCTGGTAAAAGGTCATTACCTCACAATCTCCAGCGGTGATGGTTTGATCTATTGCCCTTAACAAAGACATCTCTCCGGGAGTATCATAGGAAATCTCCCAAATCATGACACCACCCAAATTATTTTTCGCAAGCTCTGTTTTTTTAACTATGGTGGGAATTCCATTATAATATTTCATATCAACTGAGTCTCGATAAGCATTTGCAGGATCCTCTTCGATTAATTCACGAAAGGAAATATATCTTGCCGGCGGGGCAAAATCAAAACCATAAAATGGCACTCCTAATACAATCCGGTTGGGTGGAATATTTCTTTCTTCAGTCCAATACCTAATGGCTTCCTCCGCATAGGAGTAAGGAGAATGCTGCCCTATATCCTCAGGTCTCCACATCCCGGTTTTATCATATGCCATCACATTAATAAAGTCATATGCTTCCAGCGACTCCTGGCTTACCGCTTGATGTAGTCTTGTGGCCCCAAGGGCGGTAGTGATGCCCATACCCTTTGCATGGAGGGCTGTTCTTAATTCTATTACAAAAGGAGTATACAGATCACCTATAGCAGGCAGTAAATTCCACTCAATGTCTACATCCACGCCATCCAGGTTGTTCATTTCAACAAAATTCAGAATACTATTAATGAACCCGGGCCTGTTGGCAGGGCTTAGTACAAATTTCCACAGGGTAGTATCGGGCCGACCACCGCCAGCCAATGACACAAAAACCTTTAACCCGTGATCATGGCCCTTCTGTACCACAGACATGATATCCAGGTTCCCGCCGAACACCAGATTACCCTGTTGGTCCGGATTGGCAAAGGCCAGGTTAAGGTAAGTGAGTTTGTCCAGTTCGAGTTGATCTATTTGATTTAACCCTCCAGACAGGTAACCTACTACTTTAAACTGATTGTCGGCAAGGTAAATATCCGGGCCTGAAGATGGTGGGTCTCCTTCACACGATGAAATAATAATTGCAAACAGGCAGATTACTAAAAAGGGCAAGCTAGAGGTGCGCATTATTTAGATTTGTTTAAAAGCTGCAAGTCAAACAGTCACACAACCATAAAATAACTAAATTTAATTTCTCAATGGATGTTTTTAATTAATTCCTCATCTTTATCAGTTTTCAGTATCAATAAACTTTTTACCTCAAAATAATACAACCATGAAATACTATATAAGCAAGACACTTAGTGGCTCTTTTGAAAATGCCATTGAAAAAGTTACAGAAGCACTAAAAGCGGAAGGCTTTGGAGTGTTGACGGAAATAGATGTTAGAGACACACTTAAGAAAAAATTGGATGTAGATTATAAGCCGTACAGAATCCTGGGCGCCTGCAATCCTCACTTCGCCTACCAGGCATTACAAAGCGAAGACAAAATTGGCACCATGTTGCCCTGCAATGTGATCGTTCAGGAAAACCAGGGACAGGTAGAAGTGTCGGCGGTGGATCCAATGGCCTCTATGATGGCTGTGGAAAACGAAGGGCTTGCGGACCTGGCTGCACAAGTCAAGTCGAAGTTAGAAAAGGTCATTGCCAGTATCTAGTGACGATTGAACCCAGCAATTCGATCTAACATGTTCTGAGTAATTTTTTGAACGCGGATATCATTTTCTCTAAAATCTACCGATCGGTCTGTAAATAAACCATTAGGATTTTGAGGATAGGCGAATCCTGGTGGCGAAGACAATAGCATATTCCACCAACAGGTAGCTGCGTTGAAAACGAAATTACCTTTTGGAGTTTCGTAGTAGGTAGCAGCGTATAAATTTCCTTCTTTGGGTTCAAACATATTTCCTTCAGCTAACACCTGAATTCCTTTAATATCTCCTAACGGATATCCATGGTATTCCCATCCAACCAAATCGTGAATGACATCGCCCTTCTTCAAGTTTGTCCCCTCGAAAATCCAGTGTTCTGGCATGGTGCAAGTCCAGTCGGCCAATCCAACTCCGTAAGAACTAGCACCTATAAGATCCTGTTCATTTGGAAACCACTCAATCCTGCCAAAAACCCGATTGGAGTGGCCACTTTCTGACGGTTTGAGTCGTATCTTCCCAAATACTGAATTCCCTCCCAGAAACAATAGGTTAAGGCCCTCATCCCGAGCCTTACTGACATTTTCGTACATCTGCTGGGTCCAGTATTCATCATGGCCTACTGACAGGAATCCCTTAGCGCGATTTAAACTTTCAAAATCATTATGGGTATCGAGGTTTGAAATATAAGTAACATCATACCCTAATGATTCCATCCAGAACGCTAACGGAAATTCCCAAAGAAGAAATTCTCCGGAGCCATTAGTTATAGCGTTTAGATCTGACGGCAGGCTGTTCATATAAAATGCATAGGGTCTGTCGAAGCTGACATCAGCACCGACCTTTACATGCCATGGGTTGTGATCTTCCGTCCCCTCATAAGTCCAGTCATAAAGAGATCGCCATTCGGGCCAACGATTGTAAGCCTGCCAGGTGAGGTCGGAGCACTGAAAGAGAAAATCTGCCGGCCTGTCATCCTTGACGATGAAAACGATATATGATTGAAGCCCGCTATTAGTAGCGGTCATTTTACCAAGGTATACCCCACTGGTCCAATCCGTGCCGACTTCCAGCTCGAAGCCCGGTTCCCATGCACATTCTCTAACATTGTTTTTGCCATCTTCAGGTACCCTTTGAATTTTGCCCTGAAAAGGGCCCAGTGAGGAGATCTTCCGGGCACCTTTACCCTGATAGTAACCCATTCTGAATATGTCAACCTTATACGGTGACGGAGGGTCAGTGCTTACAAAAACCTTCAATATATCACCAGCCCGTATGCTAGTAGCCGAACAATATCCTTCAATGGGTTTGCTTCGACATAGGAAAATTTCATTATAAGGTTCGGTAATTTCACAAGTATCTGTTTGAGTGTTGGTAAGCATCCAATTCTTGCTTGGTGCCAGGTTTTTGGTTTTCAAAGACAATAGGGTTCTCAGAAGGGTAACTTTTTGGGACCTGACAGCCAATAGAGCTGATGAGAAACAAGGTAAAGCTGTATAGTATTGAGAAACGAATGACCGTGATATAATTCTAAAAAGGAAGATAAGGAAAATTTTCATATCTTCCGACCCTATAAAAATCCCCATTATGCGTTGTTCAACCCTATGTTTCGTTTTTCTAAGTTTGGTAATCTGCGCTCAAGCCCAGAAAAAACCGAAGATCAATAAAAACAAGAAAGCTGTCATTGCTACAGTAGTAGGCAAGAGTCAGGAATTGATTGAGCTAAGCGATAAAATCTGGTCATTTGAAGAAATTGCCTTTCGCGAAACGCATTCAGCGCAAGCGCTGGCAGACTATGCTGCCTCTCAGGGTTTCAGCATAAAAACGGGCGTAGCGGAAATACCTACGGCATTTGTTGCTGAGTACGGTTCGGGGAAACCAATTATTGGTATTATGGGTGAATTTGACGCGTTGCCAGGTTTATCACAAAAAGCAGTTCCGGAAAAGGATCCTGTGAATCCGGGAGCTGCTGGGCACGGCTGCGGTCATAACTTGTTTGGTACCGCTTCATTGGGTGCTGCAATAGCCATTAAAGAATTGATAGAATCTGGCGCTCTACAGGGTACCATCCGGTTCTACGGAACACCTGCTGAAGAGAAATTTTTTGGCAAACTTTGGATGATCCGGGCCGGGCTATTTGACGATGTGGAGGTAATGATGGACTGGCATCCGGGCGCAGAGACAGAGTCGAATGTACAAAGTTCACTGGCCCTGGTAGACTTCATGGTGGAATTTTATGGTCAGGCCGCCCATGCTTCCAGTGATCCCTGGAACGGTCGAAGTGCCTCTGACGCACTGGAGTTATATACTACCGGCATCAATTATTACCGGGAACATGTAAAACCAACGGTTCGTATTCATTATCATATTCAAGATGCCGGAAAAGTGGTAAATGTGGTACCGGACTATTCACGCATTTGGGTACGGGTGCGTGATACCAAGCGGGCGGGAATGGAAGAAGTTTGGGAGCATGTGGAAAAAATGGCCGAGGGAGCAGCCATCATGGCGAAGGTAGAGCATAAGGTAGCATTGATCTCCGGAATACATGAGGTACTGGTTAATCGTACCGGAGGCGCGCGGTTGCAGCAAAACCTGGAATATCTTGGGCCAATCACCTATACAACCGAAGAAGACTCATTTGCCAAAAGTATTCAGGAAGCCACCGGCAAGGAGCAAGTGGGTCTTGATGCTAGTATTAATCCCTTGAAAAAAACCAAAGAGCATCCAGGCGGTGGATCAACCGATGTAGGCGATGTGAGTTTTGTAGTACCTACTATCAGACTCCGTGCTACCACTGCACCCAAAGATACCCCCTGGCATTCCTGGGCGGTAGTTGCATGTAGTGGCATGTCTATTGGGCACAAAGGAATGATCTATGCCGCAAAGGCCTTGTCAATGACCATGGTCGACCTATTCGAAGACACCAAACTCAGGGAAGAAGTTCGCCAGGAATTTCTGGAAAGAAAAGGGGACTACGTTTATAAGGGGATGATACCGGAAGAGCCGCCGCCCCTGGATCAGGCAGACTGAAATAGGGT
>QIEB01000187.1 GCA_003229495.1 Flammeovirgaceae bacterium | reverse complement strand
TAACTAGCACTATGGCGTATTTACGGTACAAGGCATTGGATTTGGTCCAGCAAAGAAAGGAAGTGAAGGTGCCGTCAACTGGACGTAGGACCAGTGAATATTTCGGGGAAAATACCTTTGGATTAAACCAAATGAAAGAATCTCTATCTCCTGAGGTATTTTATCGCATTACTGAGGCAATAAAAAAGGGTACGCAAATGGATGAAGATACCGCTAACGTAATTGCCCTGGCCATAAAGTCATGGGCATTGTCAAAAGGGGTAACACATTTTACTCATTGGTTTCAACCATTGACAGGAGCTACCGCAGAAAAGCACGATTCTTTTTTTGATGCGTCTACCGGAATGGAGCGATTCAAGGGTAGCGAGTTGGTACAACAGGAACCCGATGCTTCCTCTTTCCCAAGTGGTGGAATTCGAAGTACCTTTGAAGCCCGGGGATTTACTGCATGGGACCCCAGTTCGCCTATTTTTATTCTGGAGACTACTCTTTGTATACCTACTGTATTTGTCTCCTACACAGGAGAAAGTCTAGACTACAAAGCTCCATTACTCAAAGCAGTAGAAGCATTAGACCGAGCTGCATCCCGGATTTGTAAACATTTTGACAAGAATATCTCACGTGTAACACCATCTCTGGGAGTTGAACAAGAGTATTTTGTTATTGACAAAGCCCTATTTAGTGCTCGTCCAGACATGGTAATGTCCGGGAGAACTATTTTCGGACATAATCCGGCACGTGGACAGCAATTAGATGATCATTACTTCGGGTCTATACCTACCCGTGCATTTAATTTCATGAAAGATTTTGAGCAGGAGGCGCTTAAATTGGGAATCCCAGTACGTACCCGGCACAATGAGGTTGCACCTAGTCAATTTGAAGTGGCCCCGTTGAATGAGGATATTAATATTGCCAGTGATCACAATCAATTACTGAAAGATCTAATGGAAAAAATAGCCGTTCGACATGATCTTAAAGTACTATTTCATGAAAAACCTTTTGCTGGGTTGAATGGAAGCGGCAAGCACAACAATTGGTCATTAATAACGGATACCGGGATAAACCTGTATCAGCCGAGTAGTAGTGCACGCGAGAACTTGATATTTCTGATTTTCTTTGTCAATACCATCAAAGCCGTTTATGAGTACTCGGACCTGATCAGGGCAAGTGTGGCATCAGCTGGTAATGATCATCGCCTAGGTGCCAGTGAAGCACCTCCCGCTATTATGTCAGTATTTATTGGCGCTCAAATGACCGCTGTACTAGATGAACTGGAGCAGCACGGAAATATCAAAATCAAGAAGGGGGAGAATATGTATATGAAATTGGGAATAGATAAAATCCCTGAAATCATTCTGGATAATACGGATAGGAACCGTACTTCTCCATTTGCATTTACCGGCAATAAATTTGAATTCAGAGCAGTAGGTTCAGATGCGAATGTGGCCCAGCCAATGACTGTTCTTAGCCTGGCGGTGGCCGATCAATTAAATGAGTTCAATAAGGAATTAGAGATTAGGGTCAATAAGGGAAGAGAAAAGAAAATTGCTATTGTAGAAATTCTGAGAGATTATATTGTACAATCGAAGGAGATACGGTTTGAGGGTGATGGTTATAGTAAAGCCTGGGAGGATGAGGCTCGTAAACGGGGATTGTCAAATATAAAAAGCACACCACGGGCATTAACTTCATACTTGGTTAGAAAGTCCAAATCACTGTTCAAAAGACACAAGGTATTCTCAGAGATAGAACTAAAAGCAAGAAACGAGATAATGCTGGAAAATTATATATTAAAAATACAGATAGAATCCAGGATAATGAGTGATCTTGCCATGAATCATATAATACCAACCGCAATTGCCTATCAAAACAAACTCATTAATAATGCTACCGGCTTACAAAGTCTGGGAATCAGCAATGAATCCGTGGTAACCACCATCGAACGTATTTCAACTTATATTGAATCGATCCAGAACGATTGCATCCGGATGATTAAAGAAAGAAAAAGGATCAATCAAATTGATGAAACTGCCAGGAAGGCAATTGCTTACTGCGATGATATAAAAGAAAAATATTTCGAACCAATTCGTCATGCCGTGGATAAGTTGGAACTCATTGTCGATGACGAAGACTGGCCTTTGGTAAAGTACCGGGAAATGCTCTTTCTTAAATAGCTTCCTTATGAAAACATTATTGGGAATTGTACTCCTTCATTTTAGTCTTTTGGCCCTGGGTCAGGAGTTGATCCCTTTTGAGGAGATGGAAGATACAAAGTCGATATCCCAATACACCTTTAAAGAGTGGAGCATGAATAATGGCTTACCCAATAATGCGGTAATGGATATCGCAAAATCGTCTGAAGGGTTTATGTGGTTGGCCACTTTTAACGGACTTACCCGATTTGATGGTAAAGAATTTAAGGTGTATAACAGCAGTAACACCCCTGAATTTGTCACTAACAGTATTTCTTCCTTGTTGGTGGATAGTAACGATCAACTCTGGGTCGGGACAAATGGAGGAGGTCTTGTGAAATACCATCAAGGAGTATTTACCCGGATTCACACTGACTCGATCAATGGTTCCATAATTACGGCTTTGGCAGAAGGAACCGATGATGCACTTTGGATTGGAACCCGGTCGGGATTAGCAAAGTTAGAAAATGGATCCGTGGAGAAATTCAGCGGAGATGAACTAGCTAATGTAAATGTAACTGCATTATTTTTTGATTATAAACAGCGGCTTTGGGTAGGGACGGCTGCCAATGGTCTGTACGTTTTTGATGATACCGGTACCGTTAACTTTTCCAAGAAACACGGGTTGCAAAGCAATTTTATTCGTGCGGTCTTCATGGATTCTCAGGACAACCTGTGGGTTGGCACAGACCGCGGTGTGGCGATCATTAACTCAACTGGAATAATAAAGATGGACTCCGTCGCCGGAGCACCTCTGGTGTTCACCAACAGGTTTTTGGAAGACACAGATGGAAACATCTGGTTAGGTTCGAATGATGGATTACGTCGATACAGTCAGTACTTTGAACACTTTGAACTTGTCCAACCTGATCAGGAATTAGGACATCATATCGTACAGGCATTATATCAAGACGAAGAAAAAAACATATGGGCAGGAACTTATCGAGTTGGCCTGCATCGCTTAAATCAAAGCAAATTTCTATTGCTCGGTGAATATGAAGGTTTGTCTAATGAAGTAATTAATGTTACCTATTCAGATGGATCGATACTTTGGGCCGGATCCGATGACGGGCTTATTAGTTTGAAAGAAGGTAAAATTAAGACCTTCCAACTAGGCAGAAGAAGTGCTGGAAATAGGATTTGGAAATAGGATTAGAGATATCCTTAGAGATTCCCAGGGCAGATTGTGGCTTTGTACATACTACGGTCTTATTCGGTTTGACAACGAAAAAGTAGTTCAACGATATACTGTCAGAAACGGTCTTTGTAGCAACAATACCAGAAGAATCGTAGAAGACGGAGATGGCAGCTTATGGATAGGGACAGCTCACGGGTTAAGTAGATTAAAGGATGGAAAGTTTGATAACTACGGGGTTGAGTCTGGGCTAAGTGATAAATTTATCATGTCGTTATTTGTTGATCGAACCAAAACACTTTGGGTAGGAACCAATGGAGGA